>NZ_RXHQ01000004.1 GCF_004138105.1 Xylanivirga thermophila
TTTTCTTCAGCAAAATTAATAAATGCTTCTGCCTGTATTAACTTACATTTACGACCACAATTCTGGCGGTTCTTTTGATAAACTGCCTGTCCAGTCTCTGGGAAGTAAGCTTCATATGTTTCCAAGTTGCTTTTTAACTGGAGAGCTGTTCCCCGCTTTATTTCTCTGCTAATAGTGCTTGGCTCTCTACCAAGTTGTCTTGCGATATATCTAATACTTTTCCCCTCATTTAGCAAAGCACATATTATTCCACGTTCATATGAATTTAGATGTTCAAATTTGCGTGTACCTGTGTTACAATTAGAATTAGCCATAGCGAGCACCTCACTGTATTAGTTTTTTTTGGTTAAAAATATTATACATGATTTTCTCGCTATGGTTCTATATTTTTTTGGTGTTGCATTTAATTATACAACGAACCGTTTTTTATGTGGTATAATCTAATTTAGAGGAGGTTAAAAGAAAAATGAATAATATAAATAATATTTCTATAGGCGTTATAGGAGCAGGAAACATGTCAACTGCTATAATAAAAGGTATATTATCTGAAGACTTAATTCCGTCTAAAAACATTTGGGTATATGATATAGATCAATCAAAGTTGGACACAATCGTAGAAAATACATATATACAAGGGGCAAATAACAATAATCAATTAGTCGAAAAAAGTAATATTATAATTCTTGCAGTAAAACCTAATATATATCCTTCTATTTTAGAAGAAATTACCCCTTATTTAACTTCGAGCAAGATATTGATCTCAATAGCAGCAGGTATTAGCATAAAATTTATAAACGATAAAATAAAAAAAAGATGTAAAGTGGTACGCATTATGCCCAATACGCCAGCATTGGTGGGTTATGGAGTAATTGCATTATGTAAAAATCATGAACTAGATGAAAAAGAATTGGAATATGTAATCAGTATATTTAAGTGTCTCGGTAAAATAGAAGAGGTAGATGAAACGCTAATAAATGCAGTAACAGGTGTAAGTGGTAGTGGTCCCGCTTATGTTTATATGTTTATAGAAGCTTTGGCAGACGGGGGCGTTATGATGGGGCTTCCTAGGGATCAAGCTTATAGAATGGCAGCTCAAACAGTATTAGGAGCAGCTAAAATGGTGCTTGATACAAAAGAACATCCTGGAGTTTTAAAAGACGCAGTATGTTCACCTGGAGGAACCACCGTGGAAGCAGTATATACATTAGAACAGTCTGGGTTTAGGGGGATTATTATGGATGCAGTAAAAAAATGTACAGAAAAAGGAGAATTGCTTACCAAATGAAACATGTAGATATATATACAGATGGTGCCTGTAGTGGCAATCCTGGTCCAGGTGGATGGGCAGCAGTTTTAATTTATAATAATATAAAAAAAGAAATATCAGGATATGAAAAAGATACAACTAATAACCGAATGGAACTTTTAGCACCTATAAAGGCATTATCCATATTAAATCAACCGTGTGATGTAAATATATATACTGACAGTGCGTATGTATTTAATGCCTTTGATAAAGCTTGGTTGCAAAAGTGGCAGAAAAATGGCTGGAAAACAAGTTCAAAACAACCTGTACAAAACAAGGAGCTTTGGGAACAACTTATAACCTTTGCAAATATACATAATATAAAATGGATAAAGGTCAAAGGACATAGCGATAACGAAATAAATAATAGATGCGATGAACTAGCAAGAAATGCAATATCTGAAAATAAAAAAGATGGCTAAAAATAAAACCATCTTTTTTATTTTTTAACAATACTCGTTCCATAATTACACTTATGGAACGAATTTTATTGCTTTGTAATATGGATAGTGAGATAATATAAATATTGAAAATACGTGGAAGGGGAGAGGGAAGAAATAAATGAATGAAGAGATCATTAAGGAATACGAGCGATATTTATATTATAAAGGTAAAAGTATAAATACAGTTGATACATATATTAGAAGCATAAAGGGGTTTATGTGTTTTATAGATAAAGATCTTCTATCTGTAAAACAACTAGATATAGACGAGTATAAATCATATTTAAGAAGGAAAAAATGTATTAATGGAGGGAAGCTTTCTCCCAAAACCATAAATATAAAACTTTTAAGTTTATCATCCTTCTACGAATTCGTAGAACAAAAGAAAAAGATTTTTCTTCCTATAAGTATAGAACTTATAAAGATTCAAAAAGTTTATTATTTGGAAACTGCTATTATAAATGTTGAGGATTTTTATAATCTTGTGGATAGTGCACAAAAAAACGAAGATTTAAGGGCTATATCTATATTTTATACGCTATTTTTAACCGGTATGCGAGTATCTGAGATATTACAGCTTACAGTAGATGATATTAACAGAAAAGAAATTAGTATTGTAGGCAAAGGTGGTAAAGTAAGAAATGTATATATGGCTGATGAATTAAGTAAAATACTCACAGAATATGTAGACAAACAAAGAATAAATAAAAGCGACATGCTATTTACTGGAGAACGGGGGCCAATAACAAGGCAGACTGTAAACAGAATAATAAAAAAATATGCTAGAATAGCTGGTGTAGCTTTAGATAAAAGTCATGCACATGCATTTAGGCATTTATATGCAAAAGAAGCTGTAAACAGCGGTAGATATATATCAGATATAGCGGATGAATTGGGACATAGCAGCTTAGATACTACAAGAATCTATACGAGAAAAACAAAAGAAGAAAAATATCGTGAACTCAATAAATACTTAAATTCAAAAGTTAAATAATTATTAAAAACACACAGTTAAAAACAGCTTCAGTATTTGCCCGCTAATGCATTTTCGATAGGGCACTAGACTTCTTATATGGATATTATATAAAAAGCGCTGTACATCTATATATAAGTCTCTAATGAAGTGGAGGTTTTTTATTCTCAGTACTATGCGCAAAATACAAGTTTTACGAATAGTACTGAGAATAAATTTGGCATTTTTTTACTTCCTATTAGCTATAATTTTTATACTCCATATACCAGCTGCTATCATGAAGATAATGCCTGAAACAGCTATCCAAAATATCAGTTTATTCTTCATCTTCTCTCTCCTACTATATATTCTTTAGATAAGAACAATTTTATTCCCAGCTATTGTTTACTTTTATGCATAACTTAGATAAGGCATATAGATTTTCAACAGTTTAAATATGACGAATAAAATATTTAAGATTAATTTTTGTAGTAATGCTAGTTTTTATTTTCTTCTCCGTAGAATATATAAGCATAGCCACAATTGAAACAAATACCATTATAACAACAGTTATAATGCCGAACATGAGCCACCTCTTCCCTTCTTTTATCTGTTTATCGTTTCACATATACTCATGCCCATGTAATGTAAACAAAAACTCCATGAAAATTTATACGGGTATATTATGTAACAGTTACATATAGATTTTATAAAAAAACTGAATAGCCAATCTGCCTCTTGGCAGACTGGCTATTCAGTTTTTAAGAGCATTTTTTAATATTAGCAGCAAAAACTGCCTCCACCACAAAATAGAAAAACTAATATTAAAAAGAAAAACAATAAACTGCTTCCATCGTCACAGAACATATTACCGCAATTACAAAATATTATAACCAGCAATAAGAAGAAAAACAGTATACTATCATCACATGAACAACCCCATTTTCCTGCTAATCCTTCTGCCATGGCTATTCCTCCTTCCATTGATTCTACTTTCAGTATATGCTTTTAGCCACATTTGTGTTATTTATGTTATAATTACAATAGATAAAAATAACTATATTTATTATAAGGAGTAATTTTTATGGCACAGCAAAAAGATTACTATACAGTCCGTTATCAAACCAATATAGAAAAATTGAGAAATGTACTAAATGATCTGCCTCCATTTTGCAGAGAGTTTTTCAGAGGTATTGAAAATAATACATCCATACTCACAAGAGTAAATTATGCTTATGATCTAAGGTTGTTTTTTGAATTTTTAACAAATGAAATGGAAGATTTCTCAGGTTTAAAATCGAATGAACTTACATTAGATCATTTAAACATGGTAGGATCTACTCACATAGAGATGTTTTTGGAATATATTACATTCTATACAAAAACAAATGACGATACTTATAAGGAATATCAAAATAGTGAATGTGGTAAAGCTCGAAAATTATCCGCTATTCGTTCATTATTTTCATATTTCTTTAAAAAAGAAAAGCTTGAGAAAAATATAGCGGAATTAGTTGAAATACCCAAGATATATGAAAAACCCATAATACGTTTAGAAATAGATGAAGTTGCACGGCTCTTAGATCTAGTAGAGTCAGGCGAAGGTTTAACAGATGTACAAAAACGTTATCACCAATATACCCGTACTAGGGATCTTGCAATATTAACCCTATTTTTAGGCACAGGCATAAGAATAAGCGAATGTGTGGGGCTTAATGCGTCTGATATAGATTTTGACGTAAATGGATTTAAAATTACTAGAAAAGGTGGCAATGAAGTTATTCTCTACTTTGGGGATGAAGTCAGAGAGACTCTTTTGGATTATTTAGAAGAACGTAAAAATGTCACTCCTCTGCCAGGACATGAAGATGCCCTTTTCCTATCCCTTCAAAAACGCAGGATCAGTAACAGGGCTGTACAAAATTTGGTTAAAAAATATTCCCAATATATCTCTCCACTAAAAAAAATATCACCCCATAAACTTAGGAGCACCTATGGCACAACCTTATATCGCCAGACGGGAGATATATATCTAGTTGCCGATGTACTAGGACATAAGGATGTAAACACCACTAAAAAGCACTATGCTGCAATAAGCGATGAGCAGCGGCGTAAAGCTGCCCGAATAGTTAAACTAAGAGACGATGAATAAGCTATATTTGAGATCATTTATTCTTCGAACATAGGTTTGTATATGATATAAAAATATGATATAATAAGTAAAACAAAATATGGGGTGTAATTTATGGGAAAAGATACTCTAAGTATAAAGCAAAAAGAAATATTAAAATTTATACAAAATGAATTAATATCTAAGGGTTATCCGCCATCGGTTAGAGAAATATGTGAAGCAGTAGGGCTTAAGTCTACTTCTACTGTTCATGCACATCTTGTTCGACTAGAAAAATTGGGCTATATAAAAAGGGACCCTACAAAACCTAGAGCCATAGAGTTAATAAACCATAATGCCTTTATATCCAACAAGGAACTGGTGAATGTGCCTATAGTAGGTAAAGTTACTGCAGGACAGCCCATATTAGCAATAGAAAATATAGAAGGTACCTTCCCCATATCTGTACAATTTTTAGGTAATCAAGAAGTGTTCATGCTTTCCGTTAAAGGAGATAGTATGATAGAGGCAGGTATACTAGACAATGATTATGTAATTGTCAATCAGCAACCTTATGCAGAAGATGGAGATATTGTAGTAGCGCTTATAGGTGATGAAGCTACTGTAAAAACTTTTTTTAAGAAAAAAGACCATATAGTATTAAGACCACAAAATCCATATATGGATGATATAATTGTAAAAGATGTAAGTATACTTGGTAAAGTCATTGGAGTAATTCGTCTATATTAAATATTAGCAGAGCTAGAATCCACATCAAATTGGATTCCAGCTCTTTATTTTTATATAACTATATAACCTTTTTCGGCTAATCTAGTGATAACAACCATTAATGCTAATTTTACATGAGAATACGTAAGCCCTCCTTGAAGATAGGCAATATAAGGTTCCCTTATCGGCGCATCAGCACTTAATTCTATTGAGGCTCCCTGTACAAACGTACCTGCTGCCATGATTACCTGATGCTCATAGCCTGGCATATCCCAAGGATAGGGTACTACATGACCGTCTACTGGAGATGCCCACTGTATCCCCTGACAAAATTCTATAAGAGCTTTGTCATCGTTAAATTTTATAGATTGTATTATATCAGAACGTTGTTCATCCCATTTAGGTAGTACTTCATACCCCAAATCTTCAAATAGTTTGGCTGTGAGTATAGCTCCTTTTATCGCCTCACCTACTATATGTGGCGCCATAAACAAGCCTTGATAAAATGCTCTATAGCCAGCTGCATATGAACCTACCTCCCGCCCTATACCTGGTGCCGTGAGTCTAAAAGATAATTTTTCTATAGCTTCTTTAGTACCTACTGCATAACATCCAGTAGGTGCCAATCCACCACCTGGATTCTTTATAAGGGAACCTACACAAAGATCTGCACCTATATGACATGGTTCCATATACTCCGTAAATTCCCCATAGCAATTATCAACCATTATATATATATTAGGATTTTGTTTTTTAACAACCTTTATAATTTTCTCTATTTCATCTATTGAAAGTGACTGGCGCCATGAATAGCCTCTAGAACGCTGTATAAGTACCAATTTAATATTTTTATTGTTTTTTATACATTCTAGTATGCCTTGCAAGTTTACACTACCTTCAGATGTAAGTTCTACCTCATTGTACTCAATACCCCATTCTTTTAGAGACTGGATAATATCATTTAGTGTATCATATGGTTGCCCTACTGCCGAAATAAATGCATCCCCAGGCCTTAATAGAGAAAACAAAGCATCACTTATTACATGGGTCCCAGAACCCCATTGGGGTCTTACTAGTGCATCCTCTGCACCAAATATCATAGCATAAAGCTTTTCTAGAGTGTCTCTTCCATCATCTCCATATCCATAGCCAGTAGAGGGATTAAAATGCCTTTCACTTATCTGACATTGCTTCATACACCTTATTATATTCCCTTGATGATATTCTGCTATGTTTTCTACTCTATCAAAAGCTTCTGTTATGAGATTATGAGCATCATTTACATATTTCTGTGCTTTAACTGATATTTGCAAATCTTTTATATATAAATCCTGCAATTCCTTCATATTCACTTTATATATTCTCTCCTTTTGTATGTTATATCATCAAAATAAGGAACCATATGTGGTTCCTTATTTTGAGAAAATTATTCTCTCTCTTGATTAGTATTTGCAAGCAATACAGGACGAGCCGGATTAACAGATGATACGGCATGTTTATATATCATTGTTTGCTTATTCTCGCTTTCGAGAATGATGATAAAATTATCAAATCCCTTTATAGTACCTCTAAATTGAAATCCATTCGTTAAATAAATAGTAACTGGAACTCTATCTTTTCTGATTTGATTCAAAAAAGCATCCTGCAATATTATGTTCCCTTTATTAGCCAATTACATAACCACCCTTCAACAAATATGTTACTAAAAATTCATGTGCCAATTTAATTATATCATAATTATAAGCCAAAGTTGACTTAATTTGAAGATATTTTTTTCTTTATATGTAATATAAGGTAATCTAACAGTTCATCCTTCGACCCAAACTTATCTATATCTACCCAGTGTATCCTTTTATCCCTTCTAAACCATGTAAATTGTCTCTTTGCAAACCGCCTTGTATCACGTTTTATTATATATATTGCATCATTGAGGCTGCATCTACCCTCTAAATATTCGATTATTTCCTTATATCCTAATCCTTGCATGGATATGAGTTCTTTCGTATATCCCATATTAAGAAGATTCTTTACTTCATCTATCAATCCATCTTTTAACATATTATCTACTCTAATATTTATATTATCGTATAGCTTTTGTCTCTCCATATTAAGACCTATCATGCAAAGTTTATAGGGAATAGGTGTTTGGGCTAGATCTTGCTTATACTGACTCATAGGCTTACCAGTAATATGATACACCTCTAATGCCCTTATAACCCTCTTTGTATCATTTGGATGAAGCTTATTTGCAGTAGCAGAATCAATATCCTTTAGCTTTTTATAAAGGGAGATACTCCCGCCTTCTTGTAACTCCATTTGCAGCTTGCTGCGAAATTCTTTGTCCTCCGTTGCATCGGTAAAATCCATTGGATATACTATAGAATTTACATATAGCCCTGACCCACCAACCAATATTGGTATTTTACCCCTTGAATATATTTGAGCTATTTTACAACTAGCTAATTGTTGAAACATGGCTACATTAAACTCCTCATCGGGCATAGCCACATCAATAAGATGATGAGGTATACCTGACATTTCTTCTATAGAAGGTTTAGCCGTACCAATATCCATATATTTATATACCTGCATGGAATCGGCTGAAACTATTTCACCATCAATTTTCTTAGCTATCTTAATAGATATATTGGTCTTACCTACTGCTGTAGGGCCTACTACTACCATCAATGGTATATCTTGCACCCCAAATTCCTCCTATCATTGAATTCTTTTAAACATTTTTTCTAGTTCGTATTGTGTAACTGTTATGGCAATAGGGCGGCCATGGGGGCATGTCATGGGAATATTGCTATTTTTTATTTCTTTAATCAAGTTAGCTATTTCTTCATCAGACAATGAATCATGTGCTTTAACTGCTTTTTTGCATGCTTTTTTAATTATTGCCTCCTGATTTATTAAAAAATCCTGATCTTTAGATAACTCACTATTTTTATCCAAGACCTCATTAAAAAACGCCTGTATATTCATTCCCGCTAAAGGTAGTGGAATACTCCTTATTGCAAAATGACTACCTCCAAAATGCTCTATTTCAAAGCCTAATGATGAAAATAGCTCCATATTATCTTGTAATATAACCATTTCAGCATGGGTCATCTCTAATACAAGTGGAGGCATTAGCTCTTGACTAGCCATTTCCCGATTTAGCGCTTTGGATTTTAGCTGTTCATATATAAGCCTTTCATGGGCGGCATGCTGATCTATTAGGTATATCTTATCGTCACACTCCACTATTACATAAGTAGAAAATATCCTTCCTATTATGTTTGGTATACTATCGGCAAATATATCTATATTATTATCATAATCACTTTTATTAATACCTATCTCAACAGTGTCTTTTTTTTCACCTATGTATATCTGCTTGGGCTTAGAAGCTTTCAGTGGTATCTCACCAGATGCTTTAATTCCTAGATCTTTAGTATCATCTTCTGCAGATAAAGGTCGACTAATTGATGGAAGGCTTTCAGACCTTATATTAACAGAAGGTATATAACGAATTCGTTCCAGTTTATTTTTTATTATATTCAATATTATATCATAGATATATTGCTCCCGCCTAAATTTTATCTCGGTCTTAGATGGATGAACATTTACATCCACATCATTAGCAGGAAGATTTATATGCAAAACGGCCCAAGGAAAATGGTTTATCATTATATAATCCTTGCAGGCTTCCTGTATACATTTAGATAAAAGTCCGCTTTTTATATATCTTCCATTTACAAAAAAGGACTGATGTATCCTGTTGGTACGTGATAATGATGGCTTGCCTATATACCCTTTTATAACCATCTCACCCTCTATTGCTTCTATCCGTATCATATCATCCACAATATCCTTTCCATAGACAGATATTATAGATGATATGATTTTCCCATTCCCCGACGAATGGTATATGGTTTTCCCATTTACTATATATTTTATTGAGATCTCGGGATGGGCTAATATAAGCTTTAATACCAACTCACTTATATTAGCCGTTTCAGCACGAACAGATTTTAAAAACTTAAGGCGTGCAGGCGCATTATAAAATAAATTCCGGGTTATTATAGTAGTACCTTCGGGACAGCCAATCTCCTCTAGCGATATAATACTACCCCCATGATTTATTATTTTGATACCCGATATTTCACTTCTTTGACGTGTGATCATCTCCATTTGAGTAACTGAAGAAATACTGGCCAATGCCTCTCCCCTAAATCCTAATGAAACAATATTTTCCAAATCGTCTGCGGATAAAATCTTACTGGTAGCATGCCGCTCAAAAGCCAGACGGGCATCATCACTATCCATACCAATGCCATTGTCGGTCACTCTAATAAAAGCTATGCCCCCATCTTGTATCTCAATGGTTATAGCTGAACTCTCCGCATCAATAGAATTTTCTACCAATTCTTTTACTATAGATGACGACCTTTCAATTATTTCCCCTGCTGCTATTTGATTTATAGTAAACTCATCCAGTTGATGAATAATAGGCATGATCATTCTCCTTTTAACTACGCTTTTTCCTAACTTTTTGTACTAAGCCATAGAGTATATTCATAGCCTCCATAGGCGTAATATTTACTATATCAACGGCTTTTAGCTCTTCTTCAATTTTATGAGATTGAGAAGCAAAAAACGTTAACTGCTCAGATGATTCATTAATTTTAATATCTTCAGTTATCTCAGTATTACTACCTTTTTCATTTTCAAGCTGTTGCAATATAACTTTGGCTCGGTCAACTACTTCTGCAGGCAGTCCAGCAAGCTTGGCCACCTGTATTCCAAAACTTCTATCTGCACCACCTTGCATAATTTTTCTCAAAAAAATTATATCATCGCCCTTTTCTTTTACTGCAACACGATAGTTCTTTACCCCTGGAAGTTTACCTTCCAACTCTGTAAGCTCATGATAATGTGTTGCAAATAGCGTCTTGGCCCCTAGCTTCTCAGGATCTGCTATATGTTCTACCACAGACCATGCAATGCTTAATCCATCAAATGTACTGGTACCCCGCCCTATCTCATCTAATATAAGCAAGCTATTTGATGTAGCATTATGAAGGATATTGGATACTTCACTCATTTCCACCATAAAAGTACTCTGACCTAAGGATAAATCATCTGAAGCTCCTACTCTAGTAAATATTCTATCTACAATACTGACTTCTGCTTTTTTAGCCGGAACAAAACTACCTATTTGAGCCATTAATACTATAAGTGCTACCTGACGCATATAAGTACTCTTACCTGCCATATTAGGTCCAGTTATTATAACCAAACGTTCATCTGACATGTTTAAATGGGTATCATTAGGAACAAACTGTCCGTTAAGTAATGTTTTTTCCACAACCGGATGTCTACCGTCTAGTATGTTTATACTACCATCTGATATTATAATAGGACGTACATAGTTATTATCAATAGCTGTCTTGGCCAATGCCCACAATGCATCCAATTGCGATATAATTAAAGCAGTATGCTGTATTCTATTTACTTGGGAAGATATGTTCTCTCTTATCTCTGTAAATAATTGATATTCCAGCTTTATACTCTTCTCTTCCGCTCCTAGTATATTGTCCTCTACCTCTTTAAGTTCTGGAATTATAAAACGTTCAGAATTTGCCAAAGTTTGTTTGCGTATATAGTAATCTGGAACTAAATCATAATAGGACTTTGTAACATCTATATAATAACCAAATACCTTGTTAAAACCTACTTTCAATGTTCTTATGCCAGTCTTTTCCCGTTCCTTTTGTTCCAATTTAGCAATCCAGGTTTTACCTTGAGTAAGTGCTTCCCTGTATTTATCTAACTGTGAATTGTATCCGTTTTTTATAATATTTCCTTCTTTTATAGTAACTGGTGGTTCGTCTATTATTGCCTTATTGATAATCTCATATATATCTTCTAAAGTGTCCAAATTACTATGGAATTCTTTAAGTATATCAGATTTTGCATCCGATAACAGTAATTTTATATCAGGTAGTACTTCTATAGACTGCTTTAGTGATATAAAATCTCGAGCATTGGCATTGCCATATGATATTCTGCTCATAAGCCTTTCCAGATCATATATATCTCTTAGTTTTTCTTTTAGACTATCCAATAATATCATATCATGGAACATCTCATCCACGGCATCCAATCGCTTATTTATGCTAGAAGCATCTATAAGTGGTTGTTGAATCCAGTTACGCAACAGTCTTGCGCCCATAGCTGTATTAGTTTTATCCAGAAGCCAAAGCAGCGAACCTTTCTTACTTTTTGACCTTATCGTCTCAGTTAATTCTAAATTTCTGCGCGTAGCACTGTCTAATATCATATAGGATTCCTGATGGTATGACTTTATTTCGTTTATGTGCTGAAGCGAATTTTTTTGGGTCTCGGTTAAATACTCCAAAAGAGCTCCTGCCGCACATATCCCAAGCTCCATATTCTGACATCCATAACCTTCAAGAGAATGTACATTAAAATGTCTAAGGAGCGCCATATAGCTTGTATGCTGATCAAATGCCCAGTCATGATATACTGTTATATATGCGTTAAATCTATGCTTCATAGAATCCACTATGCCTGGAATTGCGGTTAATTCTTCATTTATAATTATCTCTCTAGGTAAAATACGGGATAATTCATCCAATAGCTTATTCCTAGTATTTTCTCCCTTTATTTCGCTGATCACAAATTCCCCTGTAGATACATCTACAAAAGCCACTCCAAATCCAGTTGAAGAATAAAATATGGATAAAAGATAATTATTTGTCTTCTCATCCAGCATAGATGACTCGACCAGGGTCCCCGGTGTTATAATCCGTATTACATCCCGCTCTACTAATCCCTTTGCCTCTGCTGGATCCTCCATTTGCTCGCATATCGCAACTTTGTACCCTTTTTCTATCAACCTTGCTATATAGCTCTCTACAGAATGGTAAGGAACACCACACATAGGTGCCCTTTCCTTTAAACCGCAATCTCTTCCAGTTAAAGCTATTTCTAATTCTCTCGATGCAATTATAGCATCATCAAAAAACATTTCATAAAAATCTCCCAATCGAAAAAATAAAAGAGCATCCTTATGCTGCTCTTTTATCTGCATGTATTGCTGCATCATAGGAGTTAAGGATGCCGACATATTATACTATAACCCCCTCTAAACTAAAACTTTTGGTACGAGTAATTTTTACTCTTACCAATTTCCCAATCATTTCTGTGCCACCTTCAAAATGTACCATTCTATTTGTCCTTGTTCTGCCGGATAGAAATCTATCGTTATTTTTACTTATTCCTTCTACTAAAACCTCTACTATTTTATCTCCGTACTCTTTATTTTTTTGCCTTGTTATCTCATTTTGTAGCTTCATTAATCTAGCTAATCGTTCTTTTTTTACTTCTTGCGGAATCTGATCTTCTTTTTTTGCAGCAGGGGTACCAGTTCTCGGCGAATACATAAATGTAAAGGCAGAATCAAATTGTACCTTTTCTACTATATCCAAAGTATCCAGAAAATCCTGCTCCGTTTCTCCTGGAAATCCTACTATTATATCTGTAGTAAGGGATATATCAGGCACTTTTCTCCTCAGTCGGTCAACTAATGTCAGATAATCTTCCTTAGTATAACGACGATTCATAGAAGAAAGTATATGATCACTACCTGACTGTATAGGAAGATGCAGATGCTCACATACTTTGTCACATTCTCCTATAGCTTCTATAAGATCTAATGACAAATCCTTAGGATGGGATGTCATAAATCGTACCCGCTGTATTCCGTCTATTTTGTCTATATCTCTCAACAAATTGGCAAACATATAATCTATGCCTAAATCCTTGCCATATGAATTAACATTTTGACCCAAAAGGGTTATTTCCTTATATCCATTTGCAGCCAAATCTTTTATTTCATCTATTATGTCTTGTGGCTTACGGCTCTTCTCTCTACCTCTGACATAAGGAACTATACAATAGGTACAAAAATTATTGCAACCATACATTATTGTAACCCACGCGGAAACACTCTTATCCCTAGCTATTGGTATATCTTCAACAATATCTTTACTTTCTGGTAATATCTCTACTATTGTAGCGTTTGCATCCATAGCGTCATATAGAAGCTTAGGAAAATGATGCAAATTATGAGTACCAAAAACAATGTCTACAAAAGGAAATTTTTTAGCCATTGTCTCTGCCATCTCTGGTTGTTGCATCATACATCCACATACACCTATAATCATATTAGGATTTTGCTGTTTAAGGGTTTTAAGTGCCCCCACATTTCCATATACCTTTTGTTCAGCATGTTCCCTAACACAGCATGTATTGTATAATATCATGTCAGCTTCACTTTCACTATTTGCCTCTTCATATCCCATCTTTTTAAGCATGCCTGATAGTTTTTCCGAATCATTGGTATTCATTTGACAACCATAGGTCACTATAAAGTATTTCAAAGCCTTATTAACTACTTTATTTCTTACTAGATCCATATATTTATCCAAAATTACATCAAACTCCCTTTTTATCGCTAAATATACGCTAAGATTATTATATATATTGTCATATAATAACGCAAGTTTTGGATATAATATTATTATATAATTTTTTAGGAGGTTACATATGAAAAGCATTCTTGCTACGTTACCTAGCATATTTACTTCTTTAGCCATTATAATTTCTGTTCTTATTTCCGGGATTATCCTTAAATTCATTATATATCCCAGTATGGATGAAACAAAATTTAGGACAGAAAAAAATATATCCCTTTCTATGGGATGGATATATATAATTTTATCTATTCTGCTTTTTTTTCTGTCTTTTGTGATATAAATAAAGCAGACAATATTTTCATTATATACTGGTCCTAAATATCATTTTATAAGACCAATTCTTCTCACTTTTGCATGTACTTTTATATTCAATTCTATAGAATTACGATATATTTCATCCCAGCGTGGTTTTATTTGATCCCATGCTTCCGGATAGTAATTTGCTACTTTATGATCCAGCTCAAATATATCAGCTTGGTATTTATCATGAATATTATTAAATACCCTCATACATATGTTTTTGACCTCCTTTTCGGTCTGCCTTTCTACTTCATGCATAAATTTTTGATCAAATGATGAAAAATGCACTCCTTCAATGGCAGCTATATCCTCTTCTATGTCTATCGTTATATCAAAATATATTTTATCATCTTTTATAGCAGGTATTGTTTTAGTTTTACTGGACATTATTTGAACAGATACCTGGCCTGCATTTTTATTAAACATAGGTAAATTTAGATTGCCTGAGACTTTTTCATTTCTTAGCATTTTTATAGCTATAATATCCCGTGGTTCCAACCAGCCTATCAAATTTCCCTTTTTAAATATTCCTGCACCTTCTACAGATAATTTTCCATTTGTATTTGCTACCATTGCCATGGCAAAATCAGATGTACGTAGTATATTCTCTTCTAATAAAGCCATATTCAAAAATGAAGTTATGTTTATGCTGTTTTTACTACCATATTTGACGATACTCGCTAAATATTGGGATGTACTTTTTGTAGTCTTAGGCTTAAATTCCATTATTTTTTTGGCAGCACCTTTACTTACTAATAGTTGAGTTAACCTACGGGACTGGGGATTTCTAAAGAAAAAATCAATATGATTTGCTATACCTGCTCTAGATAATTCTTCCCCTAGTATTACTATTTGCATATGTTCGTAGTTTGGCCGCCTATCTATATAGGATATCAGCCTTTGTTCTGCATCTTTTAGATTTTTGGCGTTTATACTAAGATTTATTGTTGATTCTTCTCCATTAGCACCACCGCCACCCTCACT
Source organism: Xylanivirga thermophila (assembly GCF_004138105.1). Taxonomy (NCBI): domain Bacteria; kingdom Bacillati; phylum Bacillota; class Clostridia; order Caldicoprobacterales; family Xylanivirgaceae; genus Xylanivirga; species Xylanivirga thermophila. The sequence continues at coordinate 15,377 of NZ_RXHQ01000004.1, forward strand.
TCCTCCCTGCATAGCATCAGGTAATGCTATCTGATAGGTTACTACTATATTATCAGCATTCTTTGGATCTGCATCCAATGCAATACCCAATATAAATGCATTCTTTTCTATCTCTATATTATCCCAGCATCCTGTTGTTACAAAAATACATATAAAAAAAATAAGCATAAAGATCGTTACTCTTCTAAACATTTTTATCTTTCCTTTTTATGTGTTAATATGGATATTAAAAGTAATAATACTATCGTTATATTAATAGCTATACCGATAAAACCTACATATTTTAAAAATTGCCCTATTTGGTATGCATTCTGGGGTAAAAGTCCTATAAATATGATAATAGGGAATAAGACTATGACAAATGGCTTGTAGTTTATAAGACCCAACCATCGCGTAATTGATAATGTGGCCATATAATAAAAACAAGACAGGGTAATAAAAGAACCTATTATCCAAAACACCATGAAAAATATATCAAACCTTTCAGCAAATGCCCCAGGAAATTCTATGTATTTGGTCATTTCAAGTGTTGGATACATAGATAGTGCATTGGAATCTATCCCAAATACACCTACTGAGACTATTACCAATGCACTAAATAATATTATGGGAATAGTTATGCCATACAGACTATACTTCAATACTTTTTCTTGATCAAACATAAATGGATATATAAATAGGATGATTTCATATCCTAAGAAGGCGGGAGCTATATGTGGAATTGACTGGACTATGGATATAATATCATTATTTATAATACTATGAACCCTCTCTGGTGCAAAATTTTTTATTGACAAAAGAATAACTAGGCTTAATACCAATACTACCAACGGTGAAAATGATTCACATACCTTTGCTAGTGAACTTATACCATTTAACACTAAATACATACTTGTAAGCAACATAGTGATCATTATAAACTCTAAGGGGGTATCCTTTAATAATATCCCTTTCACTGCACTTGCAAAGCTACGTAGTATGGTACCACTTGTAAATAAAAAATAAAATATGAAAACTAAACCTAATATCCTACCTAAAAAATTTCCTGCTATTTTAGACCCATACTCTATTATGGTATCATTTGGGAACCTTTTACCTAAAGCAACCATTACTATAAGAAAAACACAAGCAAGTATCCCTGTTGTTATTGTTGCCAGTATAGGATTTTGAGGGGCAATTTGTGACGCTAATCGTGGTAGATGCAAACCTGTAACTCCCAATATGGCAGATGATATTAAAAACGTTATTTCTATATTGGACAATCTGTCAGGCCTCTGTTGCAAAACTTATACCTCCCTAATGCAAAATCTCATTGATCTTGTCTATCCATGTCTACAGGAAGTAGAGATATGGGACGCCTCTTTTCAGTTTGTATAGGTGGTCTTATTAAAAAGTCCTTCATATCTTCGTATCGTATCGGTGCGCGGGGAGTCATATAATCCATACCAAAACTCTTTAAAGTGACCATGTGAATATTTATTGTTAAAAAAGACAGTATAACACCGTATATTCCCGATATAGCTGCAGCGACCATAACAGGAAATCTCAATAGCCTAAGAGTTATGGATACGCTATAGGTAGGAATAGCAAATGATGCTATTGCTGTTATTGCTACTACTATTACCATTATAGGACTTGTTATGCCTGCCCTAACAGAAGCATCTCCTATAATAATACCCCCTACAATGCCTATAGTGGAACCAATTGGTTTGGGGAGACGTGCTCCCGCCTCCCTCAAAAGCTCAAATGTAATCTCCATAAGTGTTGCCTCTATAAACACCGGAAAAGGTACTGTGGCTCTTGTCGCTGCTATAGATATTGCCAGACTAGTAGGAATAAAACCTGGATGAAACGAGGTAACAGCTATATATATACTAGGAGTAAATATAGTTAAGAAGTATGCCACCCAACGCATTACTCGCATAATGGATGAAAACATCCATTTTTCAAAATAATCATCGGGACTTTGGAGAAATTGATAAAAACTTACCGGTACTATAAGTGCATATGGACTATTATCAACTAATATGGCTATTCGACCCTCAACTATATTTGCAATTGTTTTGTCAGGTCTTTCGGTGACCTGTACCTGAGGAAAAGGTGTTATATAACTATCCTGTATAAGTTGTTCTACTTGACCTGCATCTAAAATAGCATCTATATCTATGGAATTTAATCGTCTCTCTACTTCCTCAACAAGTCCTGGATTAACGATGCCTTTTATATATGCATATGCTACATCTGTTTTACTTCTGCGTCCCAACTGTATAGTTTTTATAGTAAAATTGGGATCTTTACATCGTCTTCTAAGCAATGCAGTATTAAATCTTAAAGTCTCAGAAAAACCTTCATGTGAACCCCTTATAACAGTTTCTGCCTGGGGCTCGCTTATCCCGCGAGTAGGCCAACCCCTAGCGCTTACTATGAGTAATTTAGATGATCCATCTATTATTACTGCCACATCACCTGATAAAACTCCCAGTACGCCTTCATCTAAGCTATCTGCCTCCTTTATATCACCAATAGTAACTGCATATGCCTTTATTTCATCAAATGCATTTTTTATATCTATAGTCCTCTGAGTATTGGTCTCCAATATAGATATTTGATAAGTAAGGGATTTTAATATCTGATTGCTAACAGTTGTTTTATCTATAAGACCATCAATATATACAATAGCACATGGAATCCGATTTATCCCTATATAAAATTCTCTAAATACTGCATCAGTACTATCTTCCAAAAACGCCTTAAACTTCTCAAGATTTTCTTGCATATTTGATGATAATATTATATCGACCTTTTCTTCTGCTTTAAGCTGACTTTTTAAATTATTCTTATCTATAGCTTCAGCATTCTTGGGATTTTTCATATTCGACAAAGCAGCCCTCTCCTTAGAAACTCATAAAATGATCTAACACTGTATATGCTGTACAGAAAAAATGAAGTTTATACATAAACTTCATTTTTTACTAGACGAATATAATTTTAAAATTGAAGATCAATAAATTATCTTTATTTTTTTGAGATGCCATCTTTATCTTTTAAGCCATTCAAATAGCTAATCAAATCTGAAGCTTCTTGTTTTGTTAGCAATCTGCTATCTTTTTTATCATATCTTTTTTGTATTATATCGTGCATTTCCTCATCTGTAAGGCCTAATGAGTTATATATGGCAAACAACGCTTTTTTTTGCGGCTCAGTTATAGAGTTGTCTTCTGCCCTATGCACAATTGGGCTATCGACTATACGCTCCCCTTCATCCAATTCTGGAGCAAACTGAGTACCATATCCCAATGAAGCTAGCGCCCTGCCATATGCTTTTGTATATGCCTTTTCTATATAATCCTTAAAATCTTCCCCCGTCTCCGAACCCACCCCTATTTCCACATTACCTTTACTATCGGTTACCTCCAACTCAAAATAAGCAAACCTATTATTAACATCTATTATCTTATCTTTTACTATAGTTTTTGTTCCTTCACTATTTTGTTCTCTAAACCATACCATCCTCCATTTGACTTCTAAATAATCTGAATAAGTGGTCTCCCAACTACTAGTTTTAGGATTTTTTCTCCTTACCGGCAGCTGAGTTATGTGTTCTTCAATATTAAAATTAGGCATAAAAATCACATCCAATATCTTTTAGTACTTAGTATGTGTAGATTTCATTAAAAATTACTATGTTTATTTTCCCATTCTAGAGCATATATATAAAAAAAGCTATATCATTGAAGATATAACTTTTTCAAACGATTATTTGGCTAGTCTAGTTCTTTGACAAAAGCCTCTATTCTATCCATTCCTTTTATAATGTTATCCATCGATGTTGCATATGACAATCTTACCGCACTATCTATACCAAATGCTATACCGGGCACTACTGCAACATTTTGGGCATCCAACAATAGATTGCTAAATGAAGTTGAGCCTGTTATTGTTTTACCTTTATAGTTTTTGCCTATCAACTGACTAACATCAAGCATTATATAAAAAGCACCCTTTGGCATAACGGTAGAAAGCCCAACTATACTATTAATTCTGTTATATATATATTTCCGCCTTTTATCAAACTCCGAAACAGCTTTTTTTACCGATTCCTTTGGCCCTTTCAATGCAGTGATACTTGCATACTGAGCAATAGAGTTTGGATTCGATGTAGAATGACTTTGTATATTTGACATTACAGATATTATATCTTCCCTTCCTGCTACATAACCAATACGCCACCCTGTCATCGCAAAAGATTTTGAAAGCCCATTGACCACCAATGTTTGATCTTTAATTTGTGAATTCAATGATGCAATACTAATATGCTTTGTTCCATCATATAAAATCTCTTCGTATATCTCATCAGATACTACAAAAAATTTATTTTTAACTGCCAAATCAGCAATCATCTTTAATTCATCAATTTTATACACCGATCCCGTGGGATTATTAGGGCTATTTAGTATCATAGCCTTTGTATGGGATGTAATTACAGATGTTAAATCATCATAATTTACTTTAAACTGATCTTCTTTTTTAGTCTCTACAAATACTGGTATTCCTCCAGCCATCTTTACCATTTCGGGATAGCTAAGCCAATATGGAGAAGGAATAATCACCTCATCTCCTGGATTTAAAATAGCTTGAAATATATTATATAAGGCATGTTTCGCCCCATTGCATACTATTATTTGTTTTGAATTATAATCTAGACTATTATCTTTTTTGAATTTATTGCATATTGCTTCCTTAAGTTCTAGTACTCCTGATGCAGGAGTATATCTAGTTTTACCCTCATCCAAAGCTTTTTTTGCCGCATCTATAATGAAAGAGGGGGTGTCAAAGTCAGGTTCCCCTGCACCAAATCCTACAACATCTATCCCATCAGCTTTCATTTTTTTTGCTTTAGAGTCAATTTCTAAAGTGGCTGAAGCTGTTATCTTCATAGCATTTCGTGATAATTCCATAAAAATTCTGCCTCCCAATTATGAAATTTTTTATTATCGATCCATCATTTTTTATTCATTATATCATAGTTCTTTTATTGAGTCCATGATTGTTTTCAATTATTTGAGGCAGCATTTTTCAACTTTTCCACCACACTATATCCCACTTTTATATCTCCTATAATGGGTTTGCCATCTATCAAATCCCCATGGCAATCGCTCCCGCCCGTGACAATAAGACAATTTTTATCTGCTATAGTCTTTAGATACGCAGACTGTCTCGATGTATGTTTGCTATGGTAGACTTCAATACCTTTTATTCCACAATGGATAATATCCTCTATCAATGATTGATTCTTTATAAGTCCAGGATGAGCTAAAACGGGTACGCCACCAGCTTTTTTTATAATTTCTATACCTTGCTTTGGGTTTATATTTTTTCTCGGCACATATGCAGGACAATCATTTCCTATATATATTTCAAATGCCTGGTTAAGATCTTTTACTATCCCCTTATCTACCAACACTCGACCTATATGAGGTCTTGCTATTGCCTTATTCCCTGACTTTTCCATTACTTCTTCTAGAGAAATAGAAATTTTATAGATTTGTCGAAGCTTGTCTATCATTTTTATTGATCTAGAATACCTATCTTCCTTAAGCTCTTCTATTTCCTCTTGAAATTCGATGGAATGGATATCTATATAATATCCAAGCATATGTATTTCATTATCTCCTATTTGAGTACTCAGCTCAATACCTGGTACTATCTCCACACCAAATCCCCTTCCAGCCTCTATTGCCCCTTGTATACCGTCCGTTGTATCATGGTCAGTTACACCTATGGCTACCAGCCCTTTTTGAGCACCCCATTTTACTAATTGGGCGGGAGTAAGTAAGCCATCTGATGCAGTTGTATGATTATGAAGATCTACATATCTCATTCTATTTTTTGGCTCCTTTATTTTCTGTTACCTGTTTAAAAACTCTTAAAAAATTTCCATTGGCTATCTTATTTACATCTTCTTCTTTATAATTTAACCTCAAAAGCATATTTATCACATTATAAAAATTTTCAGGTCCATTTATTCCATCAGGTAACATTTCTATACCGTCAAAATCAGATCCGAACCCTACATAATCTACCCCTACCAATTGAGCAATATACTCTATATGCCTTATAATATCATCTATTGTAGCATGATTATCATTGCTTAAAAAACGTGGATAAAAGTTTATGCCTATCATTCCAGACTTTTGGGCTATAGCTTTTATCTGTTCATCATCTAAGTTCCTAATGTTATTGCATATATGTTTTGCATTCGAATGGCTGGCTACTATTGGATGATTTGAAAGTTCTATTACATCCCAAAAACCAGTTTCCGATATATGGGAAACATCTATTATCATACCTAATAAATTCATTTGATATATAACCTCTCGTCCAAATTGCGAAAGGCCACTTTTAGAATAACGCTCCATAACTCCATCGGCAATCTCATTTCTATCATTCCATGTAAGTGTGAGCATCCTTACGCCCAGTCTATATAATATTCTAATGTTGGATATTTGTCCTTCTAATATATCTCCACCTTCTACGGCCAAAAAGGTGCCTATTTTTTTATCCTTCCATGCATAAGTTATATCGTCGAATGTGAGTATAGGATATAGTATATCTTTATTGCTATTTAAAATGTTATAATATAAATCTATTATGTTTAAACCTCTTTGCAAAGCCGGACCATGAATCCTTTTAGGCCCTACCCATGCAGCAAAAACTTGCACTCCCACATTGCTATCTATAAGTTTTTTTAGACAAATATGATTAGTGTCATCCTCTATATTTGATTTTTTTTCCAGAATATTTGACAGGGTATCACAATGACAATCAATTATTCTAATATTCCCCATTTTGCAACTCCTTTCTATTTTTTCATATTATCATAAAAAAACCTACCTTTTTAGGTAGGCATTTCTATCTGGGTTCTACTATCAACTTTATAGCTGTTCTCTCCTGCCCATCTATAATTATATCAGTAAAGGCAGGAATACATATCAAATCAATACCACTAGGAGCAACAAACCCCCTTGCAATCGCTACTGCTTTAACCGCTTGATTTAGTGCTCCAGCTCCTATAGCTTGTAACTCTGCGGCACCTCTTTCCCTTAATACTCCTGCTAGGGCACCTGCCACAGAATTTGGATTGGATTTAGCTGATACTTTTAATACTTCCATGTTTGATCCCCCTTATACATAATTAATTCATCTTTAATATATATTCTACATTACTGCTAAAAATCCTCTTTTAATAGAAGATTTTTCTATAATTTATATTATATTTTAAAAAAGGTGTGGTTAACACCACACCTTTATCTTGCATATTCAATAGACCTAGTCTCTCTTATTACATTAATTTTTATTTGTCCTGGATATTCCAGCTCTCTTTCAACTCTTTTCACAATTTCTCTGGCCATTAGGATAGCTTGGTCATCGCTTACTTTTTCTGGTTTAACAATAATTCTAAGTTCACGTCCAGCTTGAATAGCAAAAGATTTCTCAACACCTGCGAAGGAGTTTGCAATTTCTTCTAATTTTTCCAACCTTTTTATATATACTTCTAAAGTTTCTCTTCTAGCCCCAGGCCGTGCAGCAGAAATAGCATCAGCAGCTTGAACCAATATAGCTTCTACAGTATTCGGCTCAATATCACCATGATGAGCCATAATAGCATGGACTATATCTGGGCTTTCTTTATACTTTTTGGCCAGTTCAGCACCTAATTGAGTATGTGGTCCTTCAAATTCGTGATCTACTGCTTTACCTATATCATGAAGAAGACCAGCTCTTTTAGCTATTTTCACGTCTGCTCCTAGCTCAGCTGCCATTATACCGGCTAAATTAGCTACCTCAATGGAATGTTGTAATACATTCTGCCCATAGCTAGTTCTATACTTAAGCCTACCTAATAATTTTATTATTTCAGGATGAACACCATTAATACCTAAATCAAATGTAGCTTCTTCACCAGCTTCACGGATTTGGGTTTCTACCTCTTTCCGGGCTTTTCCTACCATCTCTTCAATTCTTGCAGGATGAATACGCCCATCAACTATCAACTTTTCAAGGGCAATTCTCGCAATTTCACGTCGTATAGGATCAAAACCAGACAATATAACAGCCTCAGGCGTATCATCTATAATCAAATCTATTCCTGTTGCCGTTTCTAAAGCTCTAATATTTCTACCTTCACGACCAATAATTCTTCCCTTCATTTCATCATTAGGCAATGAAACTACCGATACCGTCGTTTCAGCAACATGGTCAGCAGCAGATTTCTGTATTGCCAAGGAAATAATTTCTCTAGCCTTTTTTTCTGCTTCTTCCTTTGTTCGACTTTCCATTTCACGAATCTTTATAGCCAATTCATGGGATACCTCTTTTTCAACATTATCCAGCAGTATATCCTTAGCCTCGTCTTTGGTTAATTCAGAAATACGCTCAAGTTCTTCTAACTGCTGCTTGTACAACCCATTGATTTCATCTTGAAGCTTTTGTACTTCTTTCTGTTTTTTAACTATATTATCTTCCTTTGACTCAAGGGAATCAGACTTTCTGTCTAGATTTTCTTCCTTTTGCTGTAAACGACGCTCTATGCGCTGGATCTCGTTCCTACGTTCACGAATTTCCCTATCTAATTCACTTCGCAGTCTATGAACTTCTTCTTTTGCTTCTAGTAACGTTTCCTTTTTTGTAGCTTCAGCCTGCCTATTAGCTTCCTCAACAATTCTTTTAGCAGCCTCTTCTGCACTACAAATTTTACTCTCAGCAATCCGTTTGCGATAATAATATCCAACTAAAACTCCCCCAATGGCTACTACCAGGACAATTCCCGTTAGTAGTATTGGTTCCACTTAATATCATACACCTCCTTCTTTTACAGCTATACATTCAAAACATAACCCAAGTATGATAACTTGGTTGCAGTGTAAATTGCTAGATTTATAAAACCCTTACACCGTGATTGATCGCCTTTTTTTAATGCAAATACCATACCAGTATTTGCATTAATTTTATCGCGTTTTAGATAATATGTCAAGTTAGTTATTCTGCCGTTTCATCATCACTAGATTCGCGCTTTATATTTCCTAAATCAAATTCTTGTCTTATCTTGTTTTCTAATTCGAGAGCCAATTCTGGATTATCTTTTAAATATTGACGGGCATTTTCACGTCCTTGGCCCAAGCGTATATCACCATAGGAATACCATGCACCACTTTTATTTACTATATCCTTAGATGCAGCTAAATCTAATATACTACCTTCTTTAGATATCCCTTCACCATATAATATATCAAATTCTGCCACTTTAAATGGAGGTGCTACTTTATTTTTTACTACCTTAACTCTGGTTCTACTACCTATCATTTCATTACCTTGTTTTAATGTTTCTATTCTTCTCACATCTAGCCTTACAGATGAATAAAATTTTAATGCTCTCCCGCCTGGTGTAGTTTCAGGATTTCCAAACATTACCCCTACTTTTTCTCTTAATTGATTTATAAATATCGCAACTGCACGAGATTTATTTATTGCTCCTGATAGTTTTCTAAGAGCTTGAGACATAAGCCTTGCTTGCAATCCCACATGGGAATCACCCATTTCTCCCTCTAATTCTGCCCTTGGCACCAACGCTGCAACTGAATCGACTACTATAATATCTATTGCTCCACTACGGACCAAAGCCTCAGTAATTTCTAGAGCCTGCTCGCCTGTGTCCGGTTGTGAAACTAATAGGTTGTCTATATCAATACCTAAATTTTTTGAATATACAGGATCCAAGGCATGTTCTGCATCAACAAAGGCTGCATTTCCCCCTAATTTTTGTGCTTCGGCAATAGCATGTAAGGCTACAGTAGTTTTACCCGATGATTCAGGTCCATATATCTCTACTACTCTGCCCCTTGGAAAGCCACCTACTCCCAATGCAATATCAAGGTCCAATGCACCAGTAGGAATAGTATCTACAGTCATATGGGGTGCTTCTCCCAATTTCATAATAGATCCTTTACCAAACTGCTTTTCTATTTGGTTTAGAGCAATTTCTAACGCCTTTTCCTTTTCCATATATACCTTCCTTTCTCGAACATAAGTTCTATGTATATTATATAAAAAATATGAAATATGGTCAAGTAATAGTTAAGTCTTCCCTTGTAAGCTATTCATGTAGAATTTACATGCTTAATAGTGCCTTCCTAAGAAGATCAATAGCAGTATTGGCAGCTAAATTTCTTATTTTGTTTCTGTGACCACTAAATTTGTATTCATGCACTTCAGTTTTATCATGATCTGATACACCTATATATACCAATCCCACTGGTTTTTCTTTGGAACCTCCTCCGGGACCTGCAATACCTGTTACCGATATACCTACATCAGCATCTGATACCTTTAGAACACCTTCCGCCATCTCTTTCGCCGTTTGTTTGCTTACAGCACCATACTGTTTAAGAGTTGCCCTAGATACCCCTAAGCGCTTGATCTTAGCATCATTAGTATAGGTTATGAAACCTTCCAAAAAATTTTCTGATATTCCAGGCACATCAATAAGCTTACTTCCTATTAGTCCCCCTGTACAAGATTCTGCAATCGCTAACTTTTTTTGTTTCTGCTGTAGTAACCTTGCTACAACAGATTGAAGGGTGTCATCATTTGATCCATATATTGCATCGCCAAGTCTTTCATTTATTTTCCGTTCTACAGGCTCTACAAGTTCTAATGGATTTTGATCTTTTCGGCATCTCACCGTTATTCTTAAAGTTACCTGACCCTGACTAGCAAGTGGTGCAATCGTTGGATTAGTCTGATTTACAAGGATATCTTTTATTCTTTCTTCCACTAATGATTCACCTATACCAAAGATACGTAGCACCTTCGAATATATTTTATATTCACTATCTTTTGAAAGATATGGAATAACATAACTATCAAACATTGGTTGTAGTTCATTTGGTGGACCTGGGAGTACTACAAAGGTCTTCCTCGATTTTTCAATTATTGCTCCTGGTGCAGTACCAAAATGATTAGGTAATATGACAGCACCTTTTGGCATCAAAGCCTGTTTTTTATTATTTTCAGTTAAAGGTCTGTTTAATTTTTTGAAATATTTCTTTATAAAATCCCAACTAGTCTGATCCAATTCTAAATCCAACCCTAGGTAATTAGATAATGTTTCTTTAGTCAAGTCATCCATAGTAGGCCCTAGACCACCTGTAGTAATAATTAAATCTGACCTAGCAGATGCCGTAGCCAATGCATTTAATAATCGTTCTTTATTGTCTCCTATCACCGTCTGGTAGTACATGTTTATACCTAATTCAGCCAATTTTTGTGCAATATATTGTGCATCGGTATTAACTATTTGTCCAAGCAAGAGTTCACTTCCTACAGATATTATTTCTGCATTCATAAAAAAGGCCTCCCATTATCTATTTTGTAATATCAAATGTTTGTTTTTATAAATATAGTCTATCCCTGATATTATCGTCAATACAACAGATACATACAGAGCAATTTTATCGAAAGGTACCCCAATCCATTTAAATGGAACATTATCTAGTAATATCGCTACAATAGCAATTATTTGAGAAACAGTCTTGCTCTTTCCCCACCAACTAGCTGCTATTACCACCCCTTCAGAAGCAGCCAATGTTCGAAAACCAGTTATGATAAACTCGCGGCTCAGTATGATAATTACAGCTAAAGCTGGCACTTTTCCCATTTCACATAAGGCAACTAAGGCTGCTGTAATTAATAATTTATCCGCAAGAGGATCAACAAATTTGCCAAAATTAGTTATTTGGTTCCTGCTCCTTGCAATATAACCATCCAGACCATCACTAGCCGCAGCTAAAATAAATATCACGGCTGCTACAGACTGATGAAAAGGAAAACTACTCCAAAGACATATTAAAAATATTGGAATTAAACATATTCTTATCATTGTTATTTTATTTGCTAAATTCATAAGGCATCACCCAATAAATCATAATCATATGCTTTTGATATCTTAACACTAACAAAATCCCCCCTGCTAAGTTCACGATTGCTCATAACAAATATCTGTCCATCAATTCCCAGTGCTTCACCGTAAGAGCGACCAAAATATACATTTGGTGAGTCAGTACCCTCTATTAAGACATCCACTACTTGACCCACTCTTTTTCTATTTAATTTTTTCGATATTTTTCGCTGTTCCATCATAAGGAGTTTTTGACGATTAACTTTTGTTTCATTGTCAACTTGGTTCTCATATCTAGCCGCTGGTGTACCTTCCTCTTGAGAATAGCAGAATACTCCCATGCGGTTAAAAGGATACTGTTTTATAAACTGCATTAATTCATCAAAGTGTTCATCCGTTTCCCCTGGAAATCCTACTATAATAGATGTTCTAACAATCGCATCGGGAATTTTTTGATGTATTCTATCCAACAATGATTTTATTTTATCCGATGAAACATGCCTATTCATACGTTTTAGGATATCCTGATTTATATGTTGAATAGGGATATCCAAGTATTTGCATATTTTAGGTTGGATAGCTATTGTGTCTAGCAAATCATCGTCAATACGATCTGGGTAGCAATAGAGGAGTCTCAACCATTTAAGGTTAGATATATCACAAAGCCTGTTTAACAATTCTACTAGAGAACCATTTTTCATGTCCGTTCCAAAAGCTGCAACATCCTGAGCAATAAGTATAAGTTCCTGTACGCCATTGTCTACTAGCAATTTAGCCTCATCTACTATGCTGTCTATAGATCTGCTTCTATATTTGCCCCGTAATTTAGGTATAATACAATATGTACAAAAATTACTGCATCCCTCGGCTATTTTCAGATATGCCGTATGGGGAGGTGTCGTAAGTATACGAGGCAAATTTTGTACAATGTTACAGTCAATATTGCTGATATCAACCATTCTTTCTCCAGTAAGGCAATGGGATATCACATTGACAATATCTTGATAATGACCAGTTCCTATAATAGCATCTATCTCAGGTATTTCTTCATATAGTGCCTTTGAATAGCGCTGTGCTAGGCACCCTGTAACTATAAGTGCTTTACAATTACCTATTGTTTTGTATTTTGCCTGTTCTAAAATGGCATCTATAGATTCTTCCTTAGCCGGTCCTATAAATCCACATGTATTTACTATTATTGCATCTGCCTCTTCAGATTTATTAACTATCTGGTAGCCTGCTTTTGATAGCAAGGCTAGCATATTTTCGGCATCTACCTGATTTTTAGGACACCCCAAAGACACCATACCTATATTTCGAATCAATAAAATCCCCTTCCCGTATTTATACCTTATATTTTTCTTCAAATTCTTCTCTAGTTATTAATACATTCCTAGGTTTGCTCCCGTCAAATCCACTAACTATCCCCCTAATTTCCATCTCATCTATTAATCTTGCAGCTCTGGCATAGCCTACTCGTAGTCTACGTTGTAACATAGATATAGATGCCTGTCCTGCATCTATTACCAACTCAATTGCCTGTGGTAAAAGTTCATCACAATCATCATGCAAACTAGAATCATCCTTGTCTACAGCAATCTCTTCAATGATATCTTGATTATATTCTGGGGTTTGATGATGATTTTTTATATAATCTACTATGTTTTCAACTTCTTTTTCTGATATGTATGCACCCTGTACCCTTACGGGTTTATTAATACCAACAGGATAAAAAAGCATATCCCCCTTGCCTAAAAGCTTTTCAGCTCCCGCCATATCCAAAATAGTCCTAGAATCAGTCTGCGAAGACACAGCAAAGGCTATTCTCGATGGAATATTAGCCTTTATAACTCCGGTTATAACATCAACAGATGGTCTTTGTGTAGCAATAACAAGATGAATTCCTGCTGCCCTAGCCATTTGTGCCAATCTACATATGGCATCCTCCACATCATTTGGCGCCACCATCATCAAATCGGCTAACTCGTCTATTATAACTACAATTTGAGGAAGCGTTTCTTCATTTTCCTTCTGTTTTAATTCATTAAATCTATCTATATCTCTTACCCCATTGTCAGCAAACATCTTATACCGTGACACCATCTCCTGCACCGCCCAATTAAGGGCACCTGCCGCCTTTTTAGGGTCTGTTACTACCGGTATCAAAAGATGAGGAATACCATTATAATTATTTAGCTCTACTACCTTAGGATCTATCATTATAAGTCTTACCTGAGCCGGAGTTGATTTATAGATTATACTGTTAATCATTGTATTTATACATACACTTTTACCAGAACCAGTAGCCCCTGCTATAAGTAAATGTGGCATTTTGGCTATATCAGCGATTACAACTTTACCTGCTATATCCTTACCTAATGCAAACGCCAAGTTTGAAGGATGGGATTTAAATTCTTCCGATTCCAGTACTTCTTTCATAAATACCGGAGAAACATGTTTATTCGGAACTTCTACGCCTACCGCTGCCTTCCCAGGTATTGGCGCTTCAATTCTAACACTAGGTGCCGCCAGATTTAATGATATATCATCGGCTAGGTTGACAATTTTACTTACCTTAACTCCCGGTGCCGGTTGAATTTCATAACGAGTTATAACAGGACCTTTGCTCACCTGCAATACCTTAGCCTTAACTCCAAAGCTATTTAGAGTATCTTCCAATGTTTTAGCATTTGCAAGTATTTGCTTATCATTTGACGATTCATTACGCTTACGTCCCGGTGACTTTAACAAAGATAAAGGAGGTGATTTATATTCTATCAGTTCTACTCCCTGGACAGCTTCATCTTTAAGTACTTGATCTCCCTTGTTATCCGTTTTAGATACATGATTATCCGATTTATCAAGATTCTTTGCATCAAAATCTATGATTCTTATCTTTTCTTTGCCAATCGTATTTTTAGTATCCAATAATGATTCCTTATCCTGTTCTATTGATTCTCCTGCATTATGATTATCTAAATTCACATTTTGACCTTGCCAGGGGATATCATTTAACAGAGTAACTTGCTCCAAACTGGGTGAATCTTCTTGGGACTCTATTATTATATTCTCTCCCACAAATGGTCTTTTAAGCTTTTTTTTACTCCTGTCATAGGAGTCTACCTTGTCGCACACATAATTAACAGCTTTTTTAAATGATAAATTGGCCAGTACAATGAGATCTATTATGAATAATACCACAAGAAAGATATAGCTTCCCCATATACCCAACAACTTATATAGGCAATAAACCAAAGGAGATAAGATTAGTCCCGCCCCTTTTCCCTGTTTACCCACATTATAGGATGAAATAACAAATGCACTAAATGTACTGCTATCAAATCTTTTTAAATATATAATATGTATTATACATATTATATATATAAGTGATGAAATGCTGAGCCTAAGCTTTGTTTTGTTCACTTTTTTATAATATGCTACTATAACCAGGGCACCAATTATACAAATACCAAAGGGCATTATATATCCAAGTATACCAAAAAAGCCCATAAGAGCCTTTTTTAAATAACTACCTGCAATACCTGCCGAAGCAGTATACATACTTAAAAAAGCAAAAAACCCCAGTCCCAATAACAAAACACCAACAACTTCATGGTATATACGTCTTTCATTTTTTATTTTTTTATTTCGTGATTTATTTTTCTTTTTAGCCATGCAATTCTACCTCACAAACCATTCCAATAATTATACATTCCCCCTCATAAAAAATATGCTTATACAATTATAACACCTATTGCCTTATCATTCCATATCATTTTAAATGATATATAGTTTCAATAGTATTTCCTGGCTGAAATTTAGGATTTAAGTAATCAAAGGGGTCACTACTTATTATCCTATTTATTATATACTGTCCATTTTCATTACTCTTTATCTCTAATTTTATACCTTCCACTTCTATTATCTCACTAAGACCATCTACCTTCAAGTCATCATTTTTTAAAATAATTTCAAGTGGCATTATAGAATATATCATTTTATTTATCCTCCTTGTTTTCCATTAGATTTTGTAATTTTTTTATCGCCTGATCTATACCACCAACTTCATTTATAAGGCCGCAATCAACTGCTTCTTGTCCTACAAGAACTGTACCAACATCATCTGCCAATTCACCAGTTTTTAGCATAAGAGCATAAAAATCTTCTTTTGTTATACTTGTATGCTTAGTCACAAATGTAACTATACGTTCCTGCATCTTGTTTAGATAATCGTATGTTTGAGGAATGCCTATAACCAAACCACTCATTCGTATTGGATGTACGGTCATACTTGCTGTAGATGCGATAAAAGAATAGTCAGTACACACGGATAGCGGTACACCTATACTATGACCGCCGCCCAATACTAGTGAGACTGTAGGTTTTGACATAGTGCTTATCATCTCAGCAATTGCCAAACCAGCTTCTACATCTCCACCTACTGTATTTAATATTAAAATTAATCCTTCTATATCCTTGCTCTGCTCTATTGCTATTAATTGAGGTATTATATGTTCGTACTTGGTAGTTTTATTTTGCGGTGGCAATACCATATGTCCCTCTATTTGACCAATTATAGTAATACAATGTATATTGTTTTGTTTAAGTACGGGTAAACTTGCGGTTCCCATTTCTTTTATGCTGTTTAATGATGTATTTGCATCTTGATTCATTTGATATCCTCCTCTAGATTTTGCATTAACTTTAGTATTGCCCCAAACAAAAACTTTCATTAAAAGTATAAAAAAGATAAGCCTAAATCGGCTTATCTTTCGCAAAGATTAAATTCCATATGCAATGATGTAACGGCTTTTTCCGTATCTTCCCCCCTGACCAAACATGATATTGTTGTATGGGAATCTGCTGTCTGCAGTACTTTTATATCATATTTGCTAAGGGCACTTATTATCTTAGCCATAACTCCAGGAATACCGCGCATACGATTGCCAACTGCTGATATTTTACTGCAATTTATGATAAAACTATAATTGTAGCTATTTTCATCTAGTATTTTCGTAGCCTTACTAGTATCATTGCCGTCTATTGTAAATATCATCTTGTCAGGAAATATATTTATAAGGTCTATACTTATATCATTTTCAGCTAATAGTGACAAAATTCTATTTTGACTTTCATCATCGACTTTTTCTATTGTCACTTGTGTTCTATTGGTAATATGAGCAATGCTTGTTATTACGCATTCTGGATCATAGGATTCCTCAATAGCATTATTTTTACACCAGGCAGATACAATTGTTCCTGGTTTTTCGTTCATCGTATTTTTTATTGCTATGGGAATATTACTACGCATTGCAATTTCTACAGCACGTGGATGTATAACCTTAGCACCCTGGTCTGCAATCTGAAATACCTCGGAGTAACTTATTTGATTTAATACTACAGCATCTGGCACAATTCTAGGATCAGCAGTCATAATACCATCTACATCCGTATATATTTCTACAAGCTCAGCGGATAATCCTTCGCCTATAACTACTGCAGTTGTATCACTACCCCCTCTACCTAAAGTAGTAATATCTCCATCCTGGGTAATGCCTTGAAATCCTGCTATAACTGGTATATATCCCCTATTTAATATATCGATAATTTTATCTGTTTTTATATGCATAATAGCAGCATTTCCAAAATTGTCATCAGTAACAATGCCCGCCTGCCATCCGGTTAAAGCCATTGCTTGATAACCTTTACTAGTAAGGGTATTAGCCATAATCACTGCTGATATAATTTCACCACATGACATAATTAGGTCAAGCTCTCTAGAAGGTATGGAATAGTTTACGCTATGAGCAAAATCTATTAATGTATCTGTAGAATAAGGATCTCCCTTTCTACCTATGGCAGATACTACTACCACGGGGGCATATCCTTTGCTTTTTGCCTTTATTACTTTCTCTATAGCCTTTAACCTAGTATCCTGCTTGGCCATGGAAGTGCCTCCAAATTTTTGGACAACTATTTTCATCATACAACCTCCGCATCCTCAGTAATTAATCACTTTTATCATTTATAACTATAGGCTGAATCTGTTTTTTTTGTAATGCTAGATCGATTGTTTTGGGCAACTGATCCATATCAGCCAATAGTGAATTACCTTTAAAATCAGGGCCATCCTGATAAAAAGGTACCATAAAAATATTCTTCGTATTTATTATTATACCTAAATTTTTTGCATTGTTACCCAAAGCATCGTTTGTAGATATTGCAATCACTACCGGTTTCTGATTTCTAAGCTGGGCTTTTGTAGCCATAAGCACCGGTGTATCAGTAATTCCATTGGCGAGTTTTGCCAAAGTATTACCGGTGCATGGTGCAATAACTACTATATCCAACAATTTTTTAGGTCCTATAGGTTCTGCATCAACTATTGTATCTATTATATTATTACCAGTTATACACCCTATCTTCTCTCTAAAATCTCTGGCAGTAGTAAATCTGGTATCAGTATTCGATACTGCATATGAAAAAATGGGTATTACCTCTGCCCCGCTTTTTACAAGTCGTTCAATTTGCGGTATTACCTTATCAAAGGTACAAAAAGAGCCAGTTATGCAAAAACCTATCTTAACATTTGATAGTTCCAAAACTACCACCCCACATTATATCACAAAATTTATTATATTTTTAATACTTCTTTTGTTATTTCCCATATTATCCTTGCTGCACTTTTAGGGGCAACAATCCCTGGTAAGCCTAGTTCTAGTTTAGCTTTTATGCCAAGCTCTCTAGCAGCTTCAAAATCTATTCCTCCAGGATATGATGCCAAATCTATTATAACTGTTTGAGTATTTATTTGTTTTAGTCTATTCCTGTCCAATATAAGGAATGGTATAGTATTAAATATAAAATCCTGCTTTGATAGTATATTATTTAAATTAGAGAGATGTATCCCATTATATCCATTTTCAACTACCCAAGCCAGATCTTCGCTTTTTCTGGCTTCAACTGTCACATTGGCACCAATCCCCTTAAGCATTCTGGCCAATGTTTTTCCTAATCTTCCAAACCCTAAAACCAATACATTTGACCCATGTAATGTAATATCAGAATATTCCATTGCCAGTTGTATTGCCCCTTCTGCAGATGGAATGGCATTTAATATGGCAAAGGCTTCATCCTGTAAAAGGTCAAAATATTCAAAGCCATATTTGTCAACATACTTTCGAAATTCATTATCAGCCTTCCCTAGTATAATTTTAATATCTGATTTTAAATATGCTTCAATATCATTTAATGCTAGTGAATGTTTTTCATCCATAATATTTATAAAACCTTTTTTGTTTTTATATGGTATTGGAAGCATCAATACATCGCAGTTAAAAAAAGTCTCATTTAGCTTGTCATATACGGTTATATCTTTGCCTAAAATATTATCAATTCCAAACGTCTTAACTTTATGACCTTCTGATTCTATAATACTTGCACATTCTCTTTGCCTTATATCCCCGCCTAAAAATGAAAATGTAATTTTTTCTTGCATCTCCTGTATCCTCCCCCCCATATTTCTAGTACATATTATGACATTTCCATAGTTATAGTGCAGATTTAATCATCAAAACAAAAAAAGAAGGCCTATGCCTTCTTTTACACAATCTTTTCTATTTCTCTTAAAACCTTATCATCTTTACCCACCATAGCTATTGTAACCTTACTTGACACAAATATATTATCTATTACCTCCAATACATCATCTATAGAGACATTATCGATTTTATGTAAAATTTCCTGTGAAGTTAACACCCTATTTAGCAATAATTCGGAACGTCCAATAGCTGACATATGACTGCTAGTACTTTCCATTCCCAAAATATAATTGCCCTTAAGTTGTTCTTGGCTCATCTTTAATTCTTCGGCAGTTAGACCATTTGCTATAATATCTTCTATTTCATCAAATATGAGCTCGATTACTTTGCTTGTCTGCAACAGATTCATACTTGCACATATCGTAAAAATCCCACCGCATGTATACGCAGCGGGATAAGAATAAATAGAATAAACTAACCCCCTATCTTCACGAATCTTTTGAAATAATCTAGAACTTGTTCCACCGCCTAATATATTATTAAATATCATAAGTGGATACATAATATCGTCGCCTAGAGAAGGTGCCGGATATCCCATACAAAGGTGCATCTGTTCGATACTTTTATACCTGAATGTCACACCATTTTTGTATTGGGGCTTAGACATAGCTATTTTTATATTGCCACTATTTTCCCACCTTCCAAAGTATAAATCTATAAGTTCAAATAATTTTTTCTCATTAAAATTCCCTGCAATTGATACGACCATATTACTTGGTGCATAATATTTATAGAAAAAATCTAAGATCCTCTGACGATCAAAGGATTGTATATTATATTGATTGCCCAACACAGGTTGCCCTAGAGGATGGCTAGAAAAAACCTTTTCAGCAAATAAATCATATACTACATCCTCTGGAGAATCAGCATACATAGAAATTTCTTCGCTTATCACGCCTTTTTCCCTATCAATTTCTGGCTGACTAAAAACAGAATGTAATATCATATCAGATAAAATATTAAAAGCCAAATCAATATGTTCAGATATAACACTGCAATAATAACAGGTGCAATCTTTTCCAGTAAAAGCATTCAATTGTCCACCAACCGCGTCTATCTCTTGAGCAATCATTTTTGCAGTACGGGATGTGGTTCCTTTAAAAAGCATATGTTCTATAAAATGCGACAGTCCATTCTCATTCTTTTCCTCATACATTGATCCTGCTTTAAACCATATACCTACAGATACAGATTTAAAGTAATCTATCTTTTCATATACAACACATATCCCATTGTTTAAATAAACCTTTTCGTACATTAAACCCCACCCTTATTCTAATAGTTCTGATATACAGCATATATCATAACCTTTTTCATTTAGCTTATCAAGCATAACAGGTAATGCTTTTATTGTATCTTCAGTAGGGTGCATGAGTACAAATGCACCATTATGTGGATTTTTTAGTACTCTGTCTAATATATTATTCACTCCATCCCTTCTCCAATCTATAGTATCTATACTCCACATTATGGTTTTATAGCCCAAAGACGTAGCCGCCCTTAATGTGATGTCATCAAACTCACCATAGGGTGGCGCAAACAAGGTAGTCGTAATACCTGTTATCTCCTTTATAATATTTTCCGTATCCTTAATTTCTTTTAGATTTTGTTCCAAGGTTAATTTGCTATGGTGCTTATGGCTATATCCATGATTTCCGATCTCATGACCTTCTGAGACCATCCTTGTTATAAGCTCTGGATTTTCCTTAGCCCATTCTCCGCCGATAAAAAAAGTAATATTTATATCTCTATCTTTGAAAATATCCAGCATTGCAGGTATATATTCTGTTCCCCATACCACATTGCATTCAAATGCAACTTTTGAAATATTTTCATTTCCTTTATAAATAGGATTTTTAAACATATTATTCAATACTACTATTGATTGATTCCATCCTAAAAAAAAGAACAAAACAACAAGCAATACAATAATTATTGTACTAGGTACAGCGTTTTTTTTAAACGGTATATATAATATTTTCATATTTCCTAGCCTCCAAATAAAATATCATTTCATTTAATATCTATTCTGAGAGCTATAAGATATGAATAAAAAAACATAAACTATTAAATAGTTTATGTTTTTTTATTACTCATATTCTTTTTTAATACGCCGTTTATAGGGTTTTTGATGAGGTCGATCACCCATTTTATTGGCATCTTGTTCCTTTTTTTCTGGTGGCGGGAGTGTTGCTTTCCTAGAAAGGTTAATCCTTCCCTGATCATCAATATCTGTTACCTTGACATTAATTTCATCCCCTACGTTAACAACATCTTCTACTTTAGCTACATGTTCATATGCCAATTTTGATATATGAACCAATCCTTCTTTACCAGGTAATATTTCTACAAATGCACCAAAGTTTGTAGTTCTCATTACCTTACCAACATAGGTTTCTCCTACCTCGACGTCTCTAGTAATATCCTCTATCATCTTTAATGCTGCTTCTGCTGCTTTTTCATCGGGAGATGATATAAATACTTTACCATCGTCTTCAATATCAATCTTTGCTCCAGTTTCCGTTATAATCTTTTTGATAACCTTGCCTCCAGCACCTATAACATCTCGTATTTTATCAGGATCTATTGTAGTACGTATTATCTTTGGAGCAAAAGGGGATAGCTCTGCTCTAGGTTTGTCTATAACCTCTAGCATCTTGTTTAATATAAATATTCTACCTTCCTTAGCTTGTGCCAATGCCCGCTCAAGTATATTTCTATCTATGCCTTTTATCTTTATATCCATCTGTATGGCCGTTATACCTTTTTCTGTACCGGCCACTTTAAAGTCCATATCACCAAAAAAGTCTTCAATTCCTTGAATATCTGTTAAAATAGCCACTTTATCAGACCCGGTATCCTTAATAAGTCCCATGGCTACACCAGCTACAGGGGCTTTTATAGGTACACCAGCATCCAATAACGCCAAAGTACTACCACATACACTTGCCTGAGATGTAGAGCCATTTGAGCTCATTACCTCTGAAACCAATCTTATAGTATATGGGAATTCATCCTCATTAGGTATCATGGGCTCTAATGCTCGTTCCGCCAATGCTCCGTGACCTATTTCTCGTCTACCTGGTCCACGCATTGGCCTAGCTTCACCAACACTATAGGGAGGAAAATTATAATGATGTATATACCTCTTAAACTCATCTTCCCATAGTCCATCCAAAACTTGTACGTCTCCTAAAGCACCTAAGGTACAGGTAGTAAGAACTTGTGTAAGTCCCCGTTGAAATAGTCCAGAACCATGAGTTCTAGGTAATAGACTTACTCCACATGTAATAGGTCTAACCTGTGTCATTTGTCTTCCATCAGGTCTTATGCCTTGATCCAATATTTTATACCGTACAATCTCTTTTTCAATCTTTTCTATAATTTCTCCCATGTCAGCTTCTTTTTCTGGAAATTCATCTGCGAAATGATCTACTACATCTTCTTTTAATAACTTTATTTTTGCATCTCGCTCTTGCTTGTCAAATTCCTGTAAAGCTTCCTTAATTCTATCAGTAGCATATTCTCTTACTTGTTTTTCCATATTCTCATCTATTAAATGCAATGGAAAATCAGCCTTTGGTTTGCCTACATCCGATATAATTTGCTCTTCAAATTCTACTAGCTGTTTTATGTGTTCATGGGCATACATAATAGCATCTAACATTTGTTTTTCCGTTACTTCATTGGCCCCAGCTTCTACCATCATAACAGCATCCTTAGTACCAGATACTATTAAATGGAGCTTACTATCTTCCCTTTGATCGCTCTTGGGGTTTATTACAAATTCGTCTCCTATCATACCAACTAGTACTGAACCTGTAGGTCCCATAAAAGGTATATCAGATATACCAAGAGCTATTGATGAGCCTAGCATAGCAAAAACATCCGGCGGATAATCGGGGTCTACAGAAAGTGCTGTTGCTACTATCTGAACATCATTCCGAAAACCTTTAGGGAATAGCGGTCTAATTGGTCTGTCTATCAATCTAGAGGTAAGTATAGCTTTTTCAGTTGGTTTACCTTCCCTTTTTATAAAACCACCTGGTATTCTCCCTACTGCATATAACTTTTCTTCAAAATCAACGCTAAGTGGGAAAAAATCTATACCTTCCCTTGGCTCTTCAGATGCAGTTGCTGATACGAATACTACCGTATCACCACATTGAACAGTACATGCTCCATTAGCCTGTGGTGCTAATTTACCTACTTCTACTTTAATAGTTGCACCGGCTATTTCTGTTGTATAAATTTTATGCTCCACTAAATAACCTCCTTTTATAATTAGCCAAATATGAATTGGAAATAATAGTTTATCCGATTCTATAGATAACTTTATCCTCATTTTTATTATACTACATGTGTTATCTATATAAACTTTCATTTGATATTATCTCCATTAAAATGTACAAATAATCAAACCAAACATTGGCTAAAAGAATGGAGCGGGCTTCCCCGCTCCATTCTTTTATTTTCTTAAATTTAACTTTTCGATAATAGCACGATATCTTTCTATATCGGTTTTCATTAAATAGTTAAGTAAGCCCCTACGTCTACCAACCATCATCAAAAGACCACGTCTAGAATGGTGATCATTTTTATGCGTTTTAAGATGCTCATTCAAATGATTTATCCTATCAGTAAGTAAAGCTATTTGAACCTCAGGAGAACCTGTATCCCCTTCATGTCTTTTGAATTCTTCTATGATTTCTGCTTTTCTTGTCTTATCCATCGTAGTATAGTCACCTCCCTTTAATAATGCAAACCCCATTTTCATAGTATAGCGTCGGAGCTTCGCCAAACCAAGAAAATGGTTCTCACTTAGTTTATTTCACCTTTAGTATTGTAACACATTTGAATAAAGTTGTAAATGCACCTTTTAGCTATTTTTACATCTTTATTGATTTGTGTTTTTAACTCTTCCCTATCGTTAAATTTCCGTTCTTCACGAATTTTATCTATAAAATACAGTCTTATTTTTTTATCGTATAAATCGCCCTCATAATTCATTATATAAGTTTCTATATGAATATTCTTCCCATTAAACGTGGGATTTCGTCCTACATTTGTAACCCCCCACATCATAGATTGTCCAACATCAACCAAAGTAAGATAAACACCAAAGGCCGGTACAACGCGTTTTGAATTAAACTTTAAATTAACAGTTGGAAATCCCAAAGTTCTTCCTCTCTGAAATCCATGGGTTACAAATCCATCTATTGAATAAGGCATACCTAGGAGCTTGGCTGCATAGCCTACCCTACCATCACTTATTAGCTGTCTGATAAAGCTACTGCTCACTACATCACCATTAATCCTAACAGGTGGCACAACTATAAGCTCAAAGCCTTTTTTATTAGACAGCTGCTCAAGAAGATGCACATCCCCAATACCCTTACTTCCAAACTTGAAATTATATCCTACAACTATGTAAGATACATTGTAATTATTAGTCAATATATCTATAAATTTCTCCGGCTCTATTAAAGAAAAATTGAGGTCAAATTCGTTTAAAATAAGCCTATCTATCCCTAATGAGTTAAATATCCTTATTCTTTGCTGCATATCCATTAATATACTTGGAGCATCATTGGGCGCAATGACTTCCATAGGATGCCTTGCAAATGTATATACCATCGTTGAGCACCCTTGCTGCTTTTTTAGTTGCTTTAGAGTATAAATAAGCCTTCTATGACCTAAATGAACACCATCAAAAGTTCCTAATGCAACTGCCGTATTTGCATCATTTGTGTCACTGTTATTCTTATTAAAAATGATTTTCATCTTTCCCTCACAATAATACATTCTTCATCTTTAGGCAATCATCCTTAAAAATCCCTACACCTATAAATTGTCCTTTACAATATACCTTTACATACTCATTATAAACAATGTCCTGCTTATTATCAATAAAATCCACATAAACAGCATTGCCGTTTAGCAGTTTATTATATACTTTCGATGATATATATATACTTTTTAATTTTATAAGCGGAAGATCCATTGGAATCAGAAAAGATTCAATTGCTCCATTTTTGTAATATTTTTCTATCTCATCTAATGTATACGAATGACTAATATCAAAATATCCACTCTGACTACGCATTAAAAAAGACATATATGCACCACAACCTAAGTAATCACCTATATCCCTACATAATGAACGTATATATGTACCTTTTGAACATTCCACTTTAAAGAAAACTTTATCAGGCGGATAATATTTTATTATTTCATTTTTATAAATAGTAATCTCTCTAGGAGGCATGGATACCTCTATGCCTTCTCTAGCGAGCTTATAAAGTTTTTGACCCTTATACTTTATCGCCGAATATACGGGAGGAATCTGCTCTATATCACCGGAAAATACCTTAAATGCCTCTTCTATGTTTTCTATATTACACTTAACAGGCTTAGAAGATATCACCTTACCTTCTACATCCAAAGTATCAGTTTTTACTCCTAGAGTTAGCTCCCCTATATAGGTTTTCCTATCACTCATGAGAAAGTCTGAGAGTTTTGTTGCCTTTCCTATACATATTGGGAGTACTCCAACTGCCTGAGGATCCAATGTACCAGTATGACCTACCTTGGGCACTTTTAATAATTTTCTTAAATAAACAACAACGTTACTTGATGTCATTCCTGGTGGTTTCAAAACATTTATTATTCCATTCATACTCTTATCCTATCATTACTTTATATTATATAAATAAATGACTGGCAGATGCAATCAATAATTCTTTAGATTTTTGTATGTTTTCAGATATAATACAGCCCGCAGCCTTTTTATGCCCACCACCACCAAACTCTTGAGCTAGTTTGTTACAATCTATATAATTTTTAGATCTTAGGCTTACTTTTGTAGTATTGGAATCAGATTCTTTTAATAATATGGCTAGTTCTACCCCAGCTATATCCCTTGCAAAACCAATCATACCTTCAGCTTCTGTTTCCTTTGCACCTGCACGATTTATCATCTCTTGGGTAATAGAAATACAGGTTATCTTACCATCTATATATACCTCTAATGTATTTAGCACATCTGCCAATAATTTTATACGTTCAAAGCTATTGTTTTTATATAAAACAGTAGACATTTTATCTACATCTACTCCAGCATCTATTAATTTGCCTACAACATTATGGGTTTTGGCAGTAGTATTACTAAATGAAAAATTACCTGTATCTGTGGATATACCCATATATATGGCCTCAGCCACGCTTTGAGAAATACCACCTACTAGCTTTTGTATAATATCAAATGTCATTTCACAAGTAGAGCTGGCATTCTCATCTACCAAATTCATATCACAATACTGAGTATTGCTTACATGATGATCTATATTTATGGAAATTTTACATCTATCCAAAAGACAACTGCTATCGCCTAAACGCCCAATATCACTGCAATCTAAAAACATTACTATATCAAAGGTATCAAGAGTATTTGATTCAGGCTTTATAAAAAGGTCAGCATTTTTAACAAAGGCATATTTAGTAGGAATAGAGTCATGACAATACAATTTTATCTCTTTTCCCATATCCAAAAGTGTATTGGCTAGTCCTAAACAACTCCCTGTGGTGTCTCCATCAGGATTTATGTGGGCAACCAATGCTACTTTATTGTATCTTTTTATTGTATCTATGATCTCCTGTATTGCCATTTCACTCATCCCCTTGTTTTAATTCAGCCAGTTTTTTAGCAATATCTATACTATACTCTATAGAATTATCCAGTATAAATTTTAGTTCAGGTGTATACCTTATTTTTAGTATATGCCCCAATTCATTCCTTATATAGCCTTTAGCATTTTCCAGACCTTCAATGGTAGCATTTTTTTCTTCTTCATCACCTAATACACTTACATATATCTTTGCATACCTAATATCCCTTGTGACCTCTACCCTTGTTATGGATAACATTTCTGAGATACGTGGATCTTTTACATCATCATTTATAATTTTGCTAACCTGTTTTTTTATCTCACCAGCTATCCTGTCTGATCTATGATAAGCCATATTAAACACCTACTCTTTTCTTATTTCTTGATTTATAAAAGCTTCGATGATATCTCCCTCTTTTATATCATTGAAGTTTTGGATACCCATCCCGCATTCATAACCTGAAGAAACTTCCTTGGCATCATCTTTAAAGCGTTTCAATGAGGCCAATTCACCTTCATGTATAACTACACCATCTCTTAGGACACGCACTTTACTATTTCTTGTAATCTTTCCATCCCTGACATAACAACCTGCTATAGTACCCACACCAGATACTTTAAACGTTGCCCTAATTTCTGCATGCCCTAATATAACTTCTTTATATTCAGGATCTAATAAACCATTCATAGCCTTTTCAATATCCTGTATTGCATCGTATATAACTCTATACGAACGTACATCCACTTTTTCCTGCTCGGCTAAATCAATAGCAGCATTCGAAGGTCTCACATTAAATCCTATGACGATTGCATTTGATGCTCTAGCAAGCATTACATCAGATTCGGTTACAGCACCTACACCCTGATGAATTGTTTTTATTTTTACCTCATCATTAGATAATCGTTCTAATGCCTGACGCACTGCTTCACAAGAACCTTGAACATCAGCTTTTATAATAATGTTTAATTCTTTAATTTCTCCCTCTTTGATTTGAGTAAAAAGATCATCCAATGATGTTATTGCACTAGATTTTATTTGATCTTCCTTTAATTTTTCCTTCCGTTCATCGGCTACTTGCTTTGCTAACTTTTCGTCCTGGACTGCATATAATATATCTCCCGCCTCTGGCACATCAGATAGTCCCAATACCTCAACAGGCAGAGAAGGACCTGCTTTTTTGACCCTTCTTCCCTTATCATCTATCATAGCTCGTACCCTGCCACTTGCTGTACCTGCTACTATAGAATCTCCTATATTAAGTGTACCATTTTGGACAAGAACCGTAGCAACTGGACCCCTTCCCTTATCTAACTGTGCTTCAATTATAGTCCCTCGTGCTAGAGTTTTGGGGTTAGCTTTTAATTCCTGCATTTCAGCCACCAACAGAACCATTTCTAACAAATTGTCTATACCCTGTTTTTTAAGCGCCGAAACAGGAACTGCGATTACATCGCCTCCCCATTCTTCAACCAATAAACCATGTTCAGATAGCTGCTGTTTTATACGTTCCGGATTAGCATTTGGCGAATCAATCTTATTTATAGCTACGATAATAGGAACATTAGCAGCCTTTGCATGGTTTATTGCCTCTATTGTCTGAGGCATTACACCATCATCAGCAGCTACTACCAATATTGCTATATCCGTTACCTGAGCCCCTCTAGCTCTCATAGATGTAAATGCCGCATGTCCTGGTGTATCCAGGAATGTAATAAATTTATCTTTTATACTGACAGTATATGCACCTATATGTTGTGTAATACCACCTGCTTCTTGTTTAGTAACACTGGTTTTTCTAATCGCATCAAGCAAAGAGGTTTTTCCATGGTCTACATGACCCATTACAGTAACTACAGCTGCCCTTTCTACTAACTGCCCTTTTTCTTCGCTCTCATTTATCTGATCGATTAATTCATCTTCGTGAGTTTTTGTAACTTTCTTTTCCAATGTAATATTAAACTGACTAGCTACTAGAGAAGCCATATCAAAATCTATTTCCTGGTTTATAGTCGCCAAGATACCTAAGTTCATCAACTGCTTTATTATATCTGCTACTGATATACCTGCAGTTTCAGAAAGTTCCTTTACAGTAGTGATTTCTCCTATAGTTATAGCCTTTTTGCGTTCAGGTATTTTTTCTATTTTTTTAGGTTGTTCAGTTCTACTATTCTTCTTTTTTGATTTATTTGTTTTAATCTTATTCAATCCCTGTCCTTCTTCTCTAGCTTCCCAAGCATTAATATTTCTTTTCTTTTTAGTATTATTATTTTTAACAGCCTTTTTTGCAGTAGCTTTGCTACTTAAAGATTCATTCACTTCAATTTTCCCATTGTTTTGTTTTGATGTTTTGTTACTTTTGTTTTCATTGTTAAACCTTTTATCATCCTTTTTACTAATAGTTTTTTCACTTTTCGGTTGCATAGCTTGCTGCTCTAATTCTTTATGAAGATTATTCACAAGAACAACATGATCATTTACTTCTTTTTTTAATCTCTTCATCTTATCCATAAGTTCTTCTGAATTTTTACGTATTTCATTGGCTGTAGAATATACTTTTATTTTAGCCATTCACTACTCACCCCCGTATCTAAAAATTCAATTTCTTTCAATAGCAATCGTATAAAGTTATTATCCATAAGAGATAATATTGTCTGCTCTTCTTTACCGATAGCCCTACCTAATTCTAGCTTATCTCCTATAATAATATAATTTATATTTCTGTTTTTACACATATTACTAAACTTTTTTATAGTATTAGCAGAAGCCTCCTTACTAATTATGACCAAGTTGGCTTTTTGTTTTCGTATACTTCTTTCAACAGCAAAGCTTCCTGTAGTCATTTTACCAGCACCATAACAAATCCCTAGTATATTAAAAAATTTATTTTTTGCCTTCGCCGTTTGCAATTAATACCTCCTCTAAACGCTTGTATACATCATTATCAATCTTATGATCAAGGGCTTTATCAAGCAATTTGTTTTTTATGGCTTTGTGAAGGCATTCAATATCATTACATATATAAGCTCCTCTGCCTGGAGCCTTGCCTTTTAAATCAATATCAATATCACCCTCACGATTTTTTACTATACGTATAAGATCCATTTTAGGTTTCATTTCTCTACATCCAACACACATTCTCAAAGGAACCTTTCTCTTCTTCAAAATATACCCTCCTTAACAAAAAAATTAGAGTTCCTTATTATCAATATAGCTTTCGTATTGGCTTTGACTCTTTATATCAATTTTCCAACCAGTTAGCTTAGCAGCCAATCTAGCATTTTGTCCTTCTTTCCCTATTGCCAATGATAATTGATTATCCGGCACTACAATTCTTGCAGCCTTATCTTCTTCATCTACCACTACATCTAGTACTTTTGCTGGGCTTAAGGAATTTGCGATATACTCCTTAGGATTATCGTTCCATTTTATTATGTCAATTTTTTCTCCATTCAGTTCATCAACTACTTGTTGTACTCTTATTCCCCTTTGACCCACGCATGCACCCACACAATCAATATCTTTATTAGGAGAAAATACTGCAATCTTAGTGCGGGAGCCAGCCTCTCTTGCAATACTCTTAATTATTACCTGTCCATTTACTATTTCAGGTACTTCCATTTCAAATAATCTCTTAACTAAATTGGGATGTGTTCTAGATAAAGTTATTTGAGGCCCTTTTGTAGTTTTCCTTACTTCAGTTATATATACCTTTATGCGATCATTAACATGATATGCTTCATTTGGCATCTGCTCATTAGCAGGTAAGATACCTTCAGTTCTATCTAATCCTATGAATATATTATTCTTTTCTATTCTTTGTACAATACCTGATATTACTTCGTTTTCTTTTTCTAAATATTGCTCATATACTATCATACGTTCTGCTTCTCGTATTCGTTGAACAACTACTTGTTTTGCATTTTGAGCCGCAATTCTACCAAAATTTTTAGGCGTTACTTCTATCTCGACCATGTCATCAAGTGTATAGTTTGGACTAATTTTCATAGCATCTTGAAGCGAAATTTCCATAAATTCGTCATCTACTTCTTCCACTACATTTTTTAATGCAAAAACCTTTATTGCCCCTGTATCTCTGTCCATATTAACCCTAACATTTTGAGCTGTACCAAAATTCTTTTTATAAGCAGAAACTAATGCCGCTTCTATAGCTTCTAAAAGGGTTTCTTTTTCGATGCCTTTTTCTTTGCATATCTGCTCTATCGCCTGCAAAAACTCCCCATTCATTATATAGTCCTCCTTAGATTTCCATTTAAAACTCTATAGCTAAGCGGATAATAGCAACATCTTGTCTATTAAAACTTAAAATATTATTATTATCCTTAATGACAATAATGTTACCTTCTTCTAATCCGACCAGTTCACCAGAATACTTTTTCATCCCATTTATTGGTTTGTAAAGTTTTAGATCTACCTTATATCCCTTATACTGTTCAAAATCCTTGTCACGTTTAAGCGGCCTATCAAGCCCTGGAGATGATACTTCCAAATAGTACTGATTAGGTATGGGATCAACTTCGTCAAACACTTTGCTTATACGCTCACTAAAATTCTGACAGTCATCTATAGTTATGCCACCATTCTTATCTATATAAAATCGTAAAAACCAGCTGCCTCCTTCTTTTTTATACTCTATATCTACCAACTCATATCCTAGTTGATCTAATATAGGTTCAGATAGCTGCTTAGCTAGTTCTTCCGTTTTTGATTTTGCCATATTAGTCCCCTCGCTTTTACTCAGATAGTTCGTCTTTATTGTCTCCAACAAACTTGTTTTTAATAATAGGAAAGAGTGGGGATCCCCACTCTATCAATAAGCAAAGTCTATTAACACCACATAATAGTATATCATCTAGTTTAATCAAATGCAATACTAAATAAAGAAATCTGGCTCGTTTCAGGCAATCCATCTAATGCGCCATGATTTTGCAGAATTTCAACAACACTTTTAGATACCTTTGACCTTTGCCTAAAATCTTCTATTGATATAAAATCTGCCTCATCTCTGGCAGCAACTATGCTTTTGGCTGCATTGATGCCTATGCCTGGCAAAGAATTAAAAGGCGGTCTTATACCTTTATCTGTAATTACAAACTTTACTGCGTCAGAATTATACAAATCTACTGGTAAAAATTCGATCCCCCTACAGTACATCTCTAAAACTATTTCTAGTACTGTTAACAATCCTTTTTCTTTAGTAGAGATCTCATTACCCTTTTGTTCTAGCTCTTTTATAGTTTTTCTTACTTCTTCCTTCCCTTTTAGTACTAATTCTAAATCAAAATCATCTGCTCTAACTGTGAAATAAGTAGCATAAAAGGCTTCTGGGTAATATACTTTAAAATATGCAATTCTGAAGGCCATGATTACATATGCAGCAGCATGTGCCTTAGGAAACATGTATTTTATTTTCTTACATGAATCTATAAACCAGTCGGGCACTTTATTTTTTATCATTTCTTGTTCAAAATCATCGGTTAGACCTCTGCCCTTACGAACACTCTCCATTATTTTAAATGCTTTTGTAGGCTCTACGCCCATTTGAATAAGAGAAAGCATTATATCATCCCTAGTACATATAACCTCCGATAGCTCTGCTACGCCATCCCTTATGAGATCCTGAGCATTATTTAACCATACATCAGTACCATGTGATAATCCGCTTATTCTTATAAGCTCGGCAAATGTTGTTGGGGTAGTATCTACAAGCATTTGACGAACAAATTTCGTCCCAAATTCCGGGATACCTAAAGTCCCAACTGGACAATTAATTTCTTCCGCCGATACCCCTAGCGAATCAGTGCCTGAAAATAATGCCATAGTCTTTTTTTCACCTATAGGGATACTCCGTGCATCTATTCCAGTTAAATCTTCTAGCATTCTAATTACAGTTGGATCATCATGACCCAGTATATCCAATTTTACTAAACGGCTACTTATTGAATGATAATCAAAATGAGTGGTAATAACACCCGAATCTTTTGCATCAGCAGGATATTGTATGGGGGAAAATTGAAATATTTCATTATTCTTCGGGACAACCATGACTCCTCCAGGATGCTGACCTGTAGTTCGTTTTATGCCGGTACATCCATTGACTAAACGCTTAGTTTCTGCATTATTAGCTTTTATTTCTTTTTCATCCAAATATTTTCTAACAAAGCCATAAGCCGTCTTTTCAGCTATAGTACCAATGGTACCTGCCCTAAATACATGACCTACTCCAAAGAGTTCTTCAGTATATTTATGGGCAACTGGTTGATAATCACCTGAAAAGTTTAAGTCTATATCAGGTACTTTGTCGCCCTTAAATCCTAAAAATACTTCGAACGGTATATCAAATCCATTTTTATTATAAGGGGTCCCGCATATAGGACAGTCTTTATCTGGTAAATCTGCACCACAATCATATTTGGAAACATCTATATCAAAATCAGAATGTTTACAGTTTGGACATACATAGTGTGGCGGGAGAGGATTTACCTCCGTTATATCAGTCATTGTAGCAACAAAAGAAGAACCTACAGATCCTCTTGAACCTACCAAATATCCATCACTAAGGGATTTTTTTACTAATTTATGGGCGATTAGATACAAAACTGCAAAACCATTATTTATTATGGAATTTAATTCTTTATCTAAACGCTTTTGTACTATTTCAGGTAATGGATCCCCATATATATCCTTTGCCTTTTGTATAGCTTTTGTAGAAATTTCCTCTTCAGCACCTGGAATCTCTGGCGGATAAAGCTCATCAGGTATTGGTTTTACATTATCTATTTTATCTGCAATAGCTCGTGGATTATAAATAACCACTTCACGGGACTTTTGTTCCCCAAGATAATCAAATTCATTCAACATTTCCTGGGTAGTTTTAAAATATAATGGTGCTTGAAAATCTGCATCGCTAAACCCCTGGCCATGCATTAATATTCTTCTGTAATATTCGTCATAGGGATCTAAAAAATGGACATCTCCCGTAGCTACTACAGGTTTTTCCATCTGCTCTCCTATATGAACAATCTGCCTATTTATATCCTTCAATGCATCTATATTTTCTACCTGCTCTTCCCTCAACAAATATTCATTATTGCCTAGTGGCTGTATCTCTAAATAGTCATAAAAACTAGCAATTTCATATATTACATCTTCTGATTTTCCTCGTAAAATGGACTTATATAATTCACCAGCTTCACAACCTGAACCTATAATAAGTCCCTCCCTATATTGCATAAGCAAACTTTTTGGAATTCTCGGCTTTCTATAAAAATAGTCAAGATGGGATTTTGAAACTAATATATATAGGTTTCTAAGTCCTGTTTGATTCTTTACCAAAATAACCGCATGGTTATTCTCCAATCCATTTAAATTGCTAATCTTATTTATTGTATGATTTATGGCATTAAGATTATTTATTCCTCTTTGCTCCAGCATTCCAAATAATTTTATCAATATATCAGCAGTAGCTTTAGCATCATCTAAAGCTCTATGATGATTTTCTAGCTGAACCCCAAGACGCTTTGCAACTATATCAAGCTTATGTTTTTTTATGTCCTTAAGTAATTCCCTTGACAAGGTTAACGTATCAACAATGGGGTTTTTTATTTCGACATTAATTTTCTTGCATTTTTCTTTTATAAATCCTATATCAAAGCTAGCATTATGGGCTACTAAAGGAGCATCCGAAAAAAATGCTTTAAATTCTGGCATTACCGTATCAATTGTAGGTGCATCTTTGACCATATCATCAGTAATACCTGTTAATTTTGTTATTTTCTCAGGTATTAGCTTTTCTGGATTTACAAAAGTTTTAAAGGTATCAATAACTTTTTTGTTTTTTATCTTTACAGCACCAATTTCTGTTATCTGGTCATTCCTCGGATCAAGGCCTGTAGTTTCTATATCTAGTACTACAAAAGTCTGGTTAAAGTCCTGATTATTACTATTTGTTATAAGGGGCTTGCAGTCATTGATCAAATAGGCTTCCACCCCATAGATAACTTTTATTCCATATTTGCTGGCTGCATCGTAAGCTTCTGGAAAGGCTTGTACTACCCCATGATCTGTAATAGCTATAGCTGGATGACC
Source organism: Xylanivirga thermophila (assembly GCF_004138105.1). Classification (NCBI taxonomy): domain Bacteria; kingdom Bacillati; phylum Bacillota; class Clostridia; order Caldicoprobacterales; family Xylanivirgaceae; genus Xylanivirga; species Xylanivirga thermophila. The sequence goes on from NZ_RXHQ01000004.1 coordinate 50,708, forward strand.
CCACTTTGCAGCCCGCTCAATTAAAGCCTTTGCAGGGGATATAGCGTCCATTGAACTCATTTGTGTATGAAGATGTAGTTCTACCCTTTTTTCATCTGAAGTATCATATCGTTCCTTTGGAGAAATAGACATGATACTATTCGCCATTATTATCATTTCATGTTGAAATTTATCATATTGATATTTACCATATACCCTTATCCACACATCTTTTTTTAAACCTGCCAATATTCCATCTGATTTATCATTATCACAGAATAACTTTATAGTAATAGAGTTTGTGTAATCAGTAATATCTATAGAGATTAGTTTTTTATTGTTTCTTATATCTCTAACTTCAATATCAAAAATTTTCCCATCTATAGTTATCTTATCATGTTCATCTGACAATTCATTTATATGGATAGGCGGATCCTTTATTAATTTACCAAATATTACCTCACTTTGGGTATTGTCCCCATTATCTCTTTTATTCCCAGATTCTATTGCTTCCTGTTCATATTTAATTTTGCAGGCTATGTTATCAAGTATTTCCTTTGTCTCATGCTCTCGTTCTGCTATATACTGCTGATTATGCTCTTCTATATTACTATCAGTTCGAAGTTTCAGCTTTACGGGGATATGCCATCTAAAAGTCTGATATATACAGTCCCTTATATAATGATCCAGTTCTTTGAATTTAAAAAACTCCATAGCAACCGGATTATCAACCAGTATGTATATTTCATCGTCTTTTATGGAACCATAGCAACTATCAATCCATGGGCCACAGGAGGGAATATGACATTTAATATCTTGTATCAAAATATCCCAATAATCATCAAAAGATTCTTTTAAAATCTCAATTTTATTAGGATAACAAATCTTAATATCCACTTGTCCTATTTCAGGCAATGTTTCTTTTATACTTTCTTGTAATTTGTAAAATTTTGTTTTTTCGATATACTGAGAACTTTTTAGATAAATTTCCCATCGCCTTTCTTTTTTATAGACCACCGTTTTATCCAAAGTAACATATTGGGGCCATTTTTTGCCCTTTTCATAAAATAATTTTGGCAAGTTACTCATTCTTTTAAACCCTCCCCTCATACACAAGATGGCAGACACGTTATCTAGTGATTTCCTTGGCTATTTCCCAATACATTTTAAATCGTGCTGCAAGACCTTTAGATATACCCATTTTTTCTTCCTTCATAGAATGGGTAACACCAAATAATGGAACTTCGATTATCCTAGAACTATTTTGTTTTGCATTTCTGGTTATCACCATTTCTATGCCAAATCCTGTTTCCCAATCCTTTTCGCACAATCCTTCTAAAATATATCGTTTTAGAAGCCTCTGGCCGCTCAAACATGGCGCTAATTTTTGTGCTACATCAGTAGCACCTCGACCTGATTGAAATACACCTACCGTCATATCTGCATATCCTTCATATACTGGTATAATAAGCTGCTTTATATGATAGGTTTGCATGCCAATTAAGTCTGCATCTAAAAATAATACGCCCTGTCCTTTCGCCTTTTCTACGCCCTTTTTCATGGCAAATCCCTTGCCATAATTTTTTTCTAATACTATTGTATCAACCCCAAAGCCCTGTGCTATTTGAACAGTATTATCTGTAGATCCATCACTTACAACTATAATTTCCTGCACTTGCTGTACATCTATAAGAGCTTGTAAAACGCTACTTAGATGTAGTCCTTCATTATATGCCGGTATTACCGCTGATATCTCCATCTTTTATCATCTCCCGGATGTTGGACACTAGGGTATCAACTGCCTTCTCTTGAGGAAATGTCCCTATTATCTGTCCTTTTTTAAATAGAACAACAGTACCCTTACCCCCGGCAATTCCTATATCTGCCTCTTTAGCCTCACCAGGACCATTCACTGCACATCCCATCACAGCTACTTTTATAGATGTTTTTATATCTTTGATATTCTTTTCCACTTGATTAGCTAGATTAATCAAGTCAATATTACATCTACCACATGTAGGACAGGAAATAATCTCTATGCCCTGCTTTTTTAATCCCAATGATTTTAAAATTTCTTTTCCTGTTTCAACTTCTTCTATTGGAGAGGCAGTTAGTGATACTCTTATTGTATCCCCTATTCCATCTAATAATAAACTACCAATGCCAATAGATGACTTTACTATTCCCTGCCTTGGCGTGCCTGCTTCTGTAACACCCAAATGCAATGGATAATTTACCTTCTGACTAATATATCTATATGCCTCTACAGTTTTGTTAACATCTGATGATTTAAGTGAAATAACAGTATTATAATACCCCATTTTTTCTAATATCAATACATGTTCTAGCGCACTTTCAGCTAAAGCTTGAGCTGTATTACCGTATTCGTTTAATATTTCCTTTTTTAACGATCCACTATTTACGCCTATACGTATAGGCACGTTATTTGCTCTAGCAGCGTCAACCACAGTCTTTACTCGTTCCATAGAACCAATATTACCTGGGTTTATACGAATTTTATCTATGCCGTTTTCTATCGAACCTACAGCTAATCTATAGTCAAAATGTATATCTGCAACTAATGGTATATTCGTATATTTTTTTATGACGGAAATCGTGTCTAGACATGCTTCATCATATATTGCTAACCTTACAATATCACACCCACATTTTTCTAGATCTAATACTTGATTTAATGTGGCCTTTATATCTTTTGTATCTGTATTTGTCATAGATTGGATTGAAATAGGAGAAGTTCCTCCTATTTCAATATTACCAACCGATACCTTTAAGGTTTCTCTACGTTTCATTTCAAATCACGCCTTTATCTATCGAGTTATATCCTGAAAAGTAACCAATATCATGAGCAGCATAAGTAAGGCAAAACCAATAAGGTTTATATAACCTTCTTTCTCAGGATTCATCGGCTTGCCACGCACAGCTTCAATTATTATCAAAAGTAAACGCCCACCATCTAATGCAGGGAAAGGTATTAAATTTATAATACCCAAATTTGTACTAATTACAATACCCAGGCCTAAAAGCTGTTCTACTCCTTGCTTGGCTGCCTTACCTATTTCACCTACAATACCTACTGGTCCCATTACTTGATTAAGATTTTCATGTTTAAACAATAAATTTCCCAACATTTGTATCATCATAACTATAATCTTGCCCGTTTGCTTTATAGATAATCCTACAGCGCTAAAAAAATTTAGGCGTTTAGGGATTAATCCAAACTCAATACCTATTAGGTATGCTTTGGCTTTTTCATTATATTGGGGAATAACCTCCATATTCATACTTTCCCCATTTCGCAATATAGTAATGGTTAAAGGCTTAGAATTACTTTTTGATATTATATCACGTACTTTTTCAACTGCCTTCTGATCATCCATATCTTTTATGCTTTGATTATTAACTGCTATGATCCTATCTCCAGACACCATTCCAGCCTGTGCTGCAGCACTATCTTTTACAACCTTCTCTATAGTAGGGGTAGGTATATATATACCAAAAGACATAAACATAATGGAAAATAACAATATGGCCAATACAAAATTCATAAGCGGACCTGCTACTAGAACCATAGCTCGTTTCCAAAGTGAAACATTATTAAATGCCCTAGGCTCATTGCTATCAGCGTCTTCTCCTAGAAATTTAACATACCCTCCTATAGGCAAAGCCCTTAGCGAATATACCGTCTCTTTCCCAGAAAATTTCAGCAATCTTGGCCCCATACCTATGGAAAATTCTTCTGCATATATACCCACTGCTTTTCCTACTAGAAAATGTCCTAATTCATGCACCATGACTATTATACTCAAAAATATCAACGCAATTAAAATCGTTGTCATATTTCGGCACCATCCTCTTATTATCCAATTGACAATCTTGTTTGTTTGTCTATATATATAATATCATCTATTTTAGGATTATTTAAAATTTTATGTTTTCCCATTGCTTTTTCTATTATAACAGGAATCTGATTAAAAGATATTTCCTCCCTTAAAAATTTAGCTACCGCTACCTCATTTGCAGCGTTTAATACAACCGGCATACTCCCGCCCATTGTCAATGCACTATAAGCCAGTTGTAAACAAGGAAAAGTATGAATATCCGGCCTTTCAAAAGTTAGAGAACCTGTTTGAAATAAATCAAGTGGCTCAGTCATAGTTGGAAACCGCCTAGGAAATGTAAAGGCATATAATATAGGTATTCGCATATCTGCCCTTCCCAATTGAGCAATAACGGCTCCATCTATATACTCTACCATAGAATGTATAATACTCTGGGGATGTATTATTACATTTATTTGATCAGGCTCCATATCAAAAAGCCATTTGGCTTCTATTACTTCTAAACCTTTATTCATAAGAGTAGCAGAATCAATAGTAACCTTTTTTCCCATTTTCCAATTGGGATGATTAAGTGCATCTTCTACCGTTACCTTTCCAAGCTTTGCTTTTGTATAGCCTCTAAAAGGTCCTCCAGAAGCAGTTAAGTGAACTTTTTTTATTTCTTCATGATTTTTACATGAATTTATACATTGAAATATAGCCGAATGCTCACTATCTACGGGAATTATACTGCATCCCTTATGCCTTGCTGTCTCCATTACTAGCTGGCCTCCTGCTACAATAGTCTCCTTGTTTGCAAGTGCAATATCTATTCCCTTATTAATAGAAGCCAACGTAACCTTTAGACCTGATATGCCTACCACTGCCACCAGTACCATGTCTATATGCATTTCTTCAATCATATGTACGAGGGACTCTTCCCCATAATATATCTTTATGTCATAGCCATCAAGTCTTGCCTTTAATTCTCTTCCTCTATCACAATCTGTTACCGCTATAGCCGAAGGTTTAAAACAATCTGCCTGTTTTTCAAGTAGATCGATATTTTGACGTGCAGATATTGCTACAATTTCATAATATTCTGGATAATGGGATAAAACATCCAATGCCTGTTTCCCTATAGAACCGGTAGAACCTAATATAGCGATTTTTTTCTTCATAGATACACCTCATAAATTTTTATATAAAAATATATCTTTATTAAGCTAAAAATAATAAAAAATACAAATATATTGCAGGCACCGTAAATAATATACTATCAAACCTATCCATAATACCTCCATGACCAGGCAATATTTTACCATAATCTTTTATATCACAATATCGCTTAAAAACAGATGCAGCAAGATCACCTATTTGTGAAAGCGTACCGCATATTATACCTATAATTATATAATTATATACTGTAAATGTCATGCCTAATTTATAATTACCTATTAATCCTAATACAATACTAGTTAATATGCTACCAAGAAAACCACCAATACTACCTTCTACTGTCTTTTTGGGGCTAATGGATGGAATTAGCTTTGTCTTACCAAATGCTATACCTGAAAAATAGGCAAAAGTATCAGTACCCCATGTGGCAAGAAATGTCAACATTAATATAAAACTGCTACGGTGTAGGCAAAGCTCATTAAACGGTATAAAAAGTAGAAATATCAGTCCTGGATATAAAAAACCAACTATAGTAAAAGCTGAGTCCAAGGGATCATATTTATTAAATTTAAAGATAGGAACAGATAGACATATAATGGTAAATAGCACAATGATAAGTATGAGCTTTATATTCACATTAAATGTAAAACATAGAAATATAACTGCAGCAAAACAATATCCTAGCCATTTTATGGGTTTATACCCTTTGTTTTCAGCTGCAGTATAAATCTCATGCATTCCAATAATAGCAAATAATAACGCCGATAATCTAAAAAACCAACCACCAAAATAAAACATACAAATTAGATATATAACAATAAAAATAGCACTTATTACACGCTTTGACAGCATACACGACCATCCCCTCTGGTATTCATTTAGCTGCAATTCCACCATATCTTCTTTGTCTATCCTGATAATTCAAAATCGCTTTTTTATATAAATCAGGATTAAAGTCAGGCCACATGGTGTTTCTATCACTAATCCATATTTCAGTATATGCTATTTGATACAAAAGAAAATTACTGATCCTACATTCACCACTAGTTCTAATCAATAGATCTGGATCAGGCATATCTGCTGTATATAGATATTTACTAAAAAGCTCCTCGTCTATATCATCAGTAGTTATTTTAGAATTTATTATATCTTGAGAAATGAGTCTTGCTGCCCTAACTATCTCATCACGTCCCCCATAGTTTAAAGCTATATTTAACTGCAATCCGGTATTATCCTTCGTTATATTCATAGATTTATATAACTCCATCTTAGCCTCTTTCGGTAATGCAGAAATATCCCCTAATCCAACAATTTTCACATTATTCTCATTCAGTTCATCCGTCTCACTACGAAGGTATTTTACCAAGAGTTCCATAAGCGCAGCTACTTCCGAGCGGGGTCTTTTCCAGTTTTCCGTGGAGAAGGCAAAAACAGTTAGATATTGGATGCCGATATTGGAACTCGTCTTTACTATCTCTCTTAAGGACTCTACTCCTTCCCTATGACCAGCTACACGCGGAAGACCATAGCGCTTGGCCCATCTACCGTTCCCATCCATTATTATAGCAACGTGGGTAGGTAATGGCCTAGATTTTATCTGTTTAATTAAACTATCATCAGAATTCTTTTTTAACCTTTTTCTAAAAAACAATCTGCCAAATCCCATAACCAATATTTCCTCTTTTCTGTAATAGCAGCCTTAGAATAAACTAAGGCTGCTTTGGCTGTCTTAAAAATCCTGATACAGTAAATTCTAAAGTATTACTCTGAGAATCAAATTTTTGCCTAACTATGCGTTCAATAAGCATACATTCATCCTCATCTTTTTTTGATAAAGGAGAACTGTATTTGGATATTACATAATTGATATTTGGGAAATCCCTCTTAATCCTATATACTGCATAATCTATAGGCCAGCCTAAAAAATCAGGAATAATCATTTAGACTGCCATTATCTCCTTTTCTTTTTCCTTTAGCACATCGTCTATTTTATCTATGGCTTCATCCGTTATCTTTTGAACGTCTTTTTCAGCCACCTTTTGTTCGTCTTCTGATATCTCAGAACTCTTTTTCATTTTCTTCAATTGCTCCATAGTATCTCTTCTAATAGAACGAATAGAAATTTTACTTTCTTCTCCCATTTTATTTATAAGTTTTACCAATTCTTTCCTGCGTTCCTCTGTCAATTCTGGAAACACCAAGCGTATTATATGCCCATCATTGGTTGGCGTTATCCCCAAATCAGATTTAAGTATTTCCTTTTCTACTGCGGGTATTAACTTTGTATCCCATAAGGCGATAGTTAATAATCGAGGTTCTGGAGTACTTATATTTCCTAGCTGATTTAAAGGAGTCATCACCCCATAGTAATCAACCATAATCTTATCCAGTAGTTTTGAATTAGCCCTTCCTGCCCTTATACCAGCTAAATCGGATTTTAATACCTGTACAGTCTTATTCATCTTTTCCCTGGTTTCGTTTAATAAATCGCTAATCATTACCACAACCTCCTTTTATTATTTATGTTTATTAAAATCATTCTATTGTCGTTCCAATCTTTTTGCCTAAAACAGCATCTCTTATACTATGGTTATCGGCTAAGCCAAATACTATTATAGGTATCTTGTTGTCCATACATAGAGAAATAGCTGTAGTATCCATGACATTTAAACCTCTGTTTAAAACATCTATATAACTTATATAGTCTAGTTTTTTTGCATTTGGATTCTTTCTTGGATCATCATCATATACGCCATCTACATTCTTTGCAAGTAGTATTACCTCTGCATCTATCTCTGCTGCCCTCAAAGCCGCCGTTGTATCTGTCGAAAAATAAGGGTTACCAGTACCGCAGGCAAATATCACAACTCGACCTTTTTCCAAATGTCTCATTGCCTTCCTACGAATATAAGGTTCAGCTATCTGTCTCATCTCTATGGCTGTCTGTACCCGAGTCTGAATGTCTTTATTCTCCAAAGCATCTTGTAATGCCAGTGCATTTATAACAGTTGCCAACATCCCCATATAGTCAGCAGTACTTCTGTCCATTCCTATGCCGCTTCGTCCGCGCCATATATTTCCTCCACCTACTATTACTGCTACCTGTAATCCCATATTATATACTTCTATTATTTGGTCTGCCACCATATCCAACACATCATTATCTATTCCAAAACCTTTTGATCCTGCTAGCGCTTCCCCGCTTAACTTTATAACAACTCTATTATATACGGCTTTGCTATTTGAGTTATTATCGCCCATGTAGTTTACCTCCACATATATAAATATTTAATTCTACAAAAAAGACAAATATCCTGCCTTTTCAAAAAAAGAGAACACAAACGTGTTCCCTTTTTAGCCCTTAATCTGTTCCATAACCTCGCTGGCAAAATCACATTCACGCTTCTGCAAACCTTCACCTTTTTCATATCGTACAAAGCGTCTAATAGATATATTTTCTCCAATAGTAGCTATTTGTTCATTTACTATATCCTGAACTGATTTATCCGGATCCTTTATAAACGGTTGATCCAAGAGACAAATCTCCTTATAGTACTTTTCAATACGACCTTCTACCATCTTATCAACTATTTTTTCAGGTTTTCCTTCATTTAACGCCTGGGCCCGTAATACTTCTTTCTCCCTATCAATAATCTCTTGAGGAACTTCTTCCCGATTTACATATTGAGGATTAGATGCAGCTATTTGCATAGCAATATCCCTAACGAAATCCTTAAACTGATCTGTTTTAGCCACAAAATCCGTTTCACAATTTACCTCTACGAGTACGCCTATTCTTCCATTACCGTGAATATAGGAATCTACAATACCTTCTGCTGCAATTCGACTTGATTTTTTAGCAGCAGCGGCTAATCCTTTTTCTCTTAAAACATCAATTGCCTTTTCTAAATCGCCCTGAGTTTCTTCAAGCGCTCTTTTACAATCCATCATACCTGCACCGGTACGTTCCCTTAGTTCTTTTACCATCGATGCTGAAATCATATTGTATTCCTCCTTCTTATTTCTTGATTTATAATAACTACAAGATAGAAATCGTAAAATAAAGGGAAGAATGGGGTGCGCCCCCTTTCTTCCCCCTTTTTCTTACTCTTCGCTTAATTGCTCGCCTTGTTTGCCTTCAAGCACGGCATCTGCCATCTTAGACGTAATCAGTTTAACTGCCCTAATTGCATCGTCATTTCCAGGTATTACGTAATCAATTTCATCTGGATCACAATTAGTATCAACAATAGCAATAATCGGAATACCTAAAATCTTGGCTTCAGATACGGCTATACGCTCTTTCCTAGGATCAATTATAAATATAGCTGATGGTAAATTGTGCATATCCTTTATACCACCCAAGTTTTTCTCTAACTTTTCTTTTTCTAGTTTAAGCTGAATAACCTCTTTCTTGGGCAATACATCGAAAGATCCGTTTTCTTCCATTTCATTTAGCTCATTCAACCTGTTTATACGTGTACGTATTGTTGAAAAATTTGTCAACATACCACCCAACCATCTCTGGTTAACATAAAACATACCGCATCTTTTAGCTTCTTCCTCTATTGATTCCTGCGCCTGTTTCTTAGTACCTACAAAAAGTATGTCTTTACCATCCATAGATAGTTCACGCACAAAATCATATGCTTCTTCTATTTTCTTTACAGTCTGTTGTAAGTCTATTATATATATACCATTTCTTTCAGTAAATATATAAGGGGCCATTTTAGGATTCCATCGGCGAGTCTGATGTCCAAAATGTACTCCTGCTTCCAAAAGCTGCTTCATTGAAATAACTGACATATCTACACCTCCTTAGTTATTACCTCCCCTATCTTCATCTTGATATACCACCAATCTTGGCACCAGCATATCAATCAAAAAGGGTGTGTTTTCACCGTAAGTAGTATATCATACCTATTTTGTTTAAGCAACACATTGTTTATTATTTTTTCCCCTTAAATTTGCTTAATTCTGCAATAAATCTTACTTCTGCCATATTCATATCCATTTCTTTTGCAATATCTTTTAAATTCCAGCCCTTTTCAATAAGGTCTATAGCATAATCTTGCCTTGTAGCCGATATTTCTTTATTATCTTTAGCATTATCTTTTTCTTCAGGTGTACTAAATGTTTCAGTCTTCTGGTCAAAACATGGATTTTCATTATACACAACATCTAATTTTTCACGTGCACTTATTTTGCCATTACTGTTATGTTCTACATTTAACTGATTATATTGCTCAAGAATTTGATAATATATATTTTGCATCTGCTCCATTAGATTTTCTAAGTCGTCATACAGATTATAAGCATTATTTTCTTTCTCTTCCAGTCTTCTTTCAAACTCTAAAATACGCATACGGTCTATTATAGCTATAATTATACCTACAACTAATCCGATTAGCGTCAATATAAAAAAGATTAATATCTTATGTTCCATGTTGCACTCCTTAAACTCTAATATCTATATTATGACCTTTACCAGATAGACTTTTCTCTACCGTTTCCAATGACTTATTTTTGTTATTTTCCTCTTCTTTATCTTGGTTATTGTCTCTTTTTTTGTCTCCAAAACTTGTATTTCTACCCTGATCATGCTCTATTTTATTATAGATACTTTCATGAGTAGAAGTTACGTTTGTATCTTCCTTTTTTATCTGTTGTTGCAGTTGGTGTGCAAATTGTTGTTGCTCTATATCTGGCTTTAATTTAACTTTATATGCTTCCTGAATATATTCATTGCTTTTGTTTACCACAATTTGCAAATCTATCGGTTTTATAGACATATCAATCACCCCATTAACCTTCGAATGAAGTATGTACTATCTCCCCGTTTACATTTTTAAAGGTTACAAACTCTATATCATCTCGAACATGTAATGACGTATTCCCAATTGATATGATAACCCCAGGGTACACCATTTTTCTAACATTTATTTTGGCATTTCCAGTTCCAATCATTGCATCTTCTAATTTAGATAATTTGTATTTCAAATCATCGATCTTACTTTTGCTTTCGTTTTTTATATTTAATGCCTTTAGTTTTATAACTTGTTTTTTAGGAGGTAAACTGCCCTCCCCATTCATCTTTTCCAAGCTTTCTATAATCGATAAAGCTTGTTGCGCTTTATTATAACCAGTTATATTCTCATCTAGACTTTTTTTTATTAATAAATACTCTTCCTTTATAGATGGATCTACTCCAACTTCCATAACTGTAGACGTAGCCATTGGGGACCCTACAGTCATGGCTGTTATTCCACTAGTTGCTTTTACTTGTCCTCCTACTATTAATCCCTTTCTTCCTCCTACCTGTATCCGTCCCCCACTCTTTATATTACTATGCATTATGGCTTCAGATAGTACATTACCGCGGGATACTACAGTACCATTTTCAATGAATCTCGATACTACATTCCCTTCGGCCTGTATATATCCCTTTCCCATACCCTGCATACCATTTTTTAGTACAATATCACCTCTGGCAATCAACGTAGCACCTTCAACTACCCCGTTTACCTTTATATTTCCTCCCGCCTTTACGGAAAAACCCGAGAGTACATTGCCAGATATTATTACATTGCCTACAAAATCTATATCGCCTGTTGAATTGTCAACATTCCCTTTCACCTCATAAACACTATAGACATGCAGCTTATTATTGATAAGTTCAACTTTACCATCTATAGCAGCAAATAGACTAAGCTCATCGTCCGATGTATAGACGTTTTTACCCTTCGATAACCTAACTGGTTTGCCTGGTCTAGAATTTATGTCCTGTCCTAAAACATTTTTACCTGGTATCCCCGGAGTTGGCGGAATTATGGTCGCCAAAAGCTGCCCTTGATTCACATTTTCTATTAAATCAAGATGATAATAGTCTACACTCCCATCATCATTTATTTTTGGGGTAGCCTTTTTATCGATTTCTATATAATATTTTATATCTCCATCTTGTCCATTTTGCACAGGCTGACCTTGGGCTATCAGTATCTCCCTATTATATTCCCTATTATCTAACATTTGCTTAATCGCATCATAATCTATCCCAAATATTATGCCTTTTTTTTGTAGTATATCCAAAACATCCTTATAAGTTAAAGAATTTCCTCCAATTGCAGGGATCAATTTTCCATAAGCCTGCATCTTATTTTCAGTTACGTATATATCTAATACTTCATCTTGTTTAGCTTTAATAAGAAGCTTATATGGTTTTAGCACCACATCCATTACACATTGACCTTCTTCTATAACCTCTACTATTACATCATTCCGTGTAACGCCTAACAACTCAACCCCCTTCTCCAATGCTTGATCATAAGTATCACCATGCACCACAACACTCTTAATATCCATTTATATTCCCCCTCCTTTTATAGCTAGTAAAAGCTATAATTCAATAGCAAATTCCACCCTATTAATTCATAATTATATAGGATATTTTTATATAATACTAATTAATTATATAATAACTCATTTTTAAACCTTAGTAATCTATTTTTTAACTTCATAAGAGCTCTTGTGTGCAATTGTGATACTCTAGATTCTGAAATATTAAGTATGAGTCCTATTTCTTTCAATGTTAATTCTTCATAATAATATAGACTTACAATAGTTTTTTCCTTTTCGGTTAGTTGGTCAATAGCTTCTGAAAGTACCCTTCTTAAATCATTTAATTCAGCCATATCCTGTGGATTATCGCATTTATCTACTAGATGGTTATCAACTAATATAGTATCTGCTATATATTGATCTAATGATACTACCATAAAATAATGTAATTGTTCTAATACATGGTTTAATTGTCCTTTTGAAATATTCAGTTCCTTTGCTAATTCACTTTCCGTTGGCGAACGACCCAATCTTTCTTCTAGCCTCATCATTTCCTGTTCAATAATTTTCGACTTTTGCCTTAAGTTTCTGGGAATCCAATCCTGCTTTCTGATTTGATCTATTATAGAGCCCCTTATTCGAATAGTGGCATATGTTTCAAACTTTATGCCCCTGTTTTCATCAAACTTTTCAATTGCATCTATAAGACCGAAATTACCATAACTTATTAAATCTTCAACTGATATGTATGGAGCATAACTGGCGCTCATTCTACCAACAACCTGTTTTACTAAGCTGCTATAATGTACTATAAGTTCATTTCTCTTATTTATATCTCCGCTATATTTATAGCTCTTCCATAGATTATTAACTTTATCAGCACTCTCCATGTTTTAGCTGTCTCCTCCCATATCCTAAAGTTCTTTTATCCCATAAGCTATGGTTTTTATTATAAAAGCACCATTTTCAGCATATAGCTCCACAGTTCTACCATAGTTGCCCCCTGTATCCTGTGCCAATATGGGAATATTTAATTTATTTAAACACTCTATAGTGGATTCTACATTTCTTTGTCCAACCTTTAGGATATCGCTATTAGGCTTGTTTTTAAAGGAAAACATCTGAGCTCCACCTGCAATTTTAGCCGTGATATCTTCCTGCCTTGCCCCTAATCGCAGCATTTGTTCAATCAACGCATCAATGCCAGTATCAGCAAATTTAGCGTAATTTACATTTACATCCTTTTGTCTGTTATATGGTAACATTATGTGTGCCAAACCGGCTATTTTTCTTCTACTATCGTATAATCCTATACCAACACACGAACCTAGTCCTAATGTAGTTAAAACACCTGGGCTGATAGTAACATTTAAATCTGCCATTCCAACTTTTATTACCTGATAATCCATTTAAACAACTCCTAAAGATTTAAGCATTATGGGATAAGATTTTATATCTGGTATAAGGAAAAAATGACCTTTTATACTCTTTAAACCTTCAACAAAATCTGTTTCTATAAACAAAGATGTATCTCCCATCTCCCCAAACTCTATCATAGGCACACTTAATATGGCACCTACCATATCAAAAACCAGTTGTGGAACAGAATGCTTTATAGTAAGATTAGTTAACTTGGATAAAGCAGATAAATAGGCGCCTGCTAGAATATTACCTACTTCTTGAAGAGCCGATATTTCTATGTCTGAGAATGACTCGTTTTCTATATACATATCTTCTAACAAAAGCCTGGAAAGATTCTTAGCAGATTTAATATCCATAACAAATACAATAGTACCACTTATATCACCATAAAACTCCAGATATATACCAGCTACTAGGGTATCAGCACCTCCTATAACAGTTTCTATTTTATTGAATGGAATAATATTAACTTGGGGAACATTCATACCAATGGGCTTATTTATCAATTGATAAAGGGATGTAGCAGCACTTCCAGCCCCTATATTTGCAACTTCCTTCAAGATATCTATATACATATTACTTGGTTTGTCTATATTAAAAGGCATGTTCTATTTTACTCCCAATAAACTTTTTGTGTTTAATTTAAAAAATAGTTTGTCCTGCTGCTTTATAACACCGTCTATGAATGTTCCGTCATAATTTTCCAGCACATCGGAAGCTGGTTGGATAATATCGTCTGGGATATCTAAAACTTCCCTTACTCCATCAACTATAATCCCAATTTTATGTTCTTCATGCTGGGCGATTATAATACGGGTATCATCATCATATTCCTTGCTATCCATCTTTAATCGCTTACGCAGACTCATAACAGGAATAATTTCTCCCCTTAAGTTTATAACTCCTAATATATATGAAGTACTATAAGGCACCCTAGTTATATCTGCCATTCTTTCTATCGATTGAACATTCAAAACATTTAATGCATAGATCTTGTCATCTATATAAAAAATTATAAAGGTTCCCATATGAATACCTCCTTTAATTCAGATGGTTTATATCCAATATCAAGGCAACACTACCATCACCTAAAATAGTGGCACCGGAAAAGATATCTATATCGGATAGATATTTTCCCAAAGATTTTATAACTATTTCCTGCTGTCCTATTAAGTCGCTAACCGCTAAGGCTATAAACTTGTCGCCTTTAGTAGCTATAATAGTAGTTATATCCCCATCATATGAAATATCTTCACATAGTCCAAGTTTTTTGCTTAAGTCAATAAATGGTATTACTTTTCCCCTGTAGTTTATTATCTTTTGCCTATCAATTAACTTCAAATCATCAGATGAAAATTCTAAAACTTCTTTTACAGATGATAGAGGTATGGCATAGATTTCTCCTTCAATATCAACCAACAATGCCTGTATTATTGATAATGTAAGGGGCAATTTTAGAATAAAGCTAGTACCAAGACCCTTTTTTGTTTCAACCTGCACAATTCCTCCCAAAGATTCAATCTTTGTCTTTACTACATCCAATCCTACGCCTCTACCTGATATATCGGATACTTTTTGTGCCGTGCTAAACCCTGGATGAAACAAGTATTCTATAATTTGATTATCATTTAATTTTTCCAACTCTTCAGCAGTAATTAATCCTAGAGATAATATTTTTTCAGATACCTTTTCTGTATCTATACCCCTTCCATCATCCTTAACCTCTATAACTACATTATTTCCGTCATGATAAGCTTCTAAATATATATTCCCTTCTTCGGGTTTTCCTTGCTCTAACCGCTCCTCCGGAGTTTCCAAACCATGATCTACACAATTACGTATCAAATGAATAAGTGGATCTCCAATCTCATCAACTATGGTTCGGTCTACCTCGGTTTCCTCTCCTGAAATATTGAGTTTAATATTTTTATCTAGTTTTTTTGCAAGATCCCTTACTACCCTAGGAAATCTATTGAATACTGTAGATACTGGTATCATCCTAACTTTCATTACTGCATCATGCAAATCAGTAGTAACTCTACTGAGATACTCCATATGTTGAGACATATTTGGTGTTCTTGAAACTTCTTCTAAGCCTTGTATGCTATTTTTTACTATGATAAGCTCACTAACTAAATTCATAAGTGTATCTAGCCTGTCAACATCTACCTTTATACTTCTAGTTATGTGTTTATTGCTATTACCACTAGAGGTGCTAGTTGCCTTTTTCTGATTATTAGAAGTATTCTTTACCGATTTATTCGTAGATGTTGCTATTTTATCAGGGTCAAATTCAATTATTGATATATCGGAAATTTCAGATATGCTATTTATGCTACTTAAAACAATATCTTTTTTTGATTGTGTAAGCAGTATAACAGAAAACCAATCATCAAAATTTTCATTTTCCAAATCTTGAGCTGATGGAGTACTCTGAACAATTTCCCCAAGTTGCTCCAATGCTTTAAACACCATATATGCCCGTACAGTTTTCATAATACATGATTTATCCAAAGTTACTTTTATCAAATAGGAATTAAGTCCTTGTTCTTTGCCCTGGTTTATAATAGAAATCTGATATTGATCCAATTTAGGCATATATTTATCATCTTTAACTTTTATATTTCCATTTGAAGTACTAACAGCTTTGCCTCCTATGAAACTCTGAAGCCTACTTTGTACCTCTGATGTATCATTATCGCCTTCCTGGCCAGTTTGTATTATGTTTTGTACAAAATCTTCCAGGAGATCTAAGCATTTAAATAATGTATCCACTATGGCCGTATCGATAGATAGCTGACCATTGCGAACTTTATCTAAAACATTTTCCATTGTATGGGTTAACTCTGCCATAGTATTAAATCCCATAGTGGCAGCCATACCTTTTAATGTATGGGCAGAGCGAAAGATCTCATTTACTATATTAGTATCTTCTGGATTTTGCTCAAGCTCTAATATGTTCTGATTTAAATTCTGTAAATGTTCCTCCCCTTCTTCGATAAACACTTCTAGATATTGATTGTTATCCATATATGACACCCCCACCAAAAATTTTTCTAACTTTATGCTAAACCGCTCCTCCTAAGACGCATTTGCTGCTGAAATATATATTGTACTATGCTATCCCTGTTCATCTCAGAAATATTTAAAAAACATATGCCTATTTTATATTTTTCTATTGAATCTTCTATTACTTTATTACATCTTAATACCTTGCCTTTAACGACAATTTGTCTATCATCGTGTAAACTTATTTGGCAATTTATCAGTGAGCCTTTATTTATCTCTTGATTTAGTAAGACCTTTACCCCTCCACCGCTTATGTCGATAGTAGTTCCTTTTACAGGGCCATTATCCAGTGGCTCCCCATATTGGTCAAGTAAAAATATAGAAATAGGTGCTGTAGTTTTTAAACGATAGAAATTGCGCCTTTGTGATTTGATAATATTGGATTTTGGGCTTATCCGTACCAAATAGACTGCATCATGCTTGATAATTGCCTTTACCTCTGCTACAAATGAAAATTGTCCATTGGGACGGAAAAAAATTACTGTAATTACATCTCCCGCCTTCAATACAACAGGGTATCTATTTAAAACAGGCATATTGATAACTATATCGCCATCTTCCAGTATGTCCTGTATCATACTATAAGAAGTCTTTGAACCTGTATTTTGATTTATAACTACTTCTATTTTTTCTCCAATGTTAACAATTTTCTTCACCTTGATGCAACTCCTTTATAAGTTATTTGTTTCGGCTACCAAAAAGCCTTAGGAGATTATTGATATAAGAAAACATTCCTATATGCTGAGACTTGTAGCCTCCCTCTCCTTTTAATAATATACCTTCCGCAATCGCAATTATCTGTCTGGATATTTTACTATCAGGAGAGCTCAAAACAAAAGGGACCTGATGCTTAACCGCTTTTACTGCCAAGGAGTTGTATTCTATATAACCTAATTTTTTTATTTCAATATTTAAGAATCTATTTGCGGCATCGGAAAACTTATCCAAAACCTGTTTACCTTCCCGTGATGTCTCAGCTCTGTTTGAAATAAGTCCAAATTTCTTTGTTGCATCTATAGAACTTACAAGCTTAACAATGCTGTAGGCATCAGTTATGGATGTGGGCTCAGGTGTAGTTACCAATATAATTTCATTTGCTGCTAACACCATTTTTAAAGTGCTATGTGAAAGTCCTGCACCCGTGTCTATCAATACTATATCGGCCAAACTATCTAACTTAGATATCTTGTTTATAAAAATATTTATATGGTAGTCATCTAAATCCAAAAGCTCCCTAACTCCTGTACCTCCAGATATAAACATTACCCCACTAGGTCCTTTTGATATTACCTCATCAATCTCCTTATTTCCAAAAACCACATGGGACAAATTATATTTAGTTGACAGGCCCAGCATAATATCAACGTTAGAAAATCCGAAATCTGCATCTATTATAGCCACCCTATAGCCCATATTAGCTAATGCAATTGCCAAATTAATAGTTATGCTAGTTTTTCCCACGCCGCCTTTTCCACTAGTTATGGTAATTATACGCGCCATGGATTTATCGGTTTTGCTCATCATCTGTCTCAATTTATAAGCCTGATCTTTCATTGTTTACGGCCTTTCTAACAGATGTTTTGCTATTTCTTCCGGATAGGCTAACTGTATATCATCTGGGACATTTTGACCAGTAGTAATATAGCTTAAAGGTTGTCCAGCAGTAAAACAACAGTTTAATATAATGCCATATCGAGTCATATCGTCAAGTTTGGTGAATATAAGTTTATAACTAGGTAAAAAGCTGTAACTATCAATGGTGTCCAAACAATTCTTGTAGCTCACATTTCCACTTATTACAAGATGAATTTCGTCTACTTTTGCAGTACCTATTGTTTCTTTTAACTCCTGCTGGTGCTTACTATCATTTAATCCCCTACCTGCAGTATCTATAAGTACAACATCTTTATCTCGGTTATTTCTTAATGCCTGTAATATATCGTTAGGGGAACATACAACTTCTACTTTAATACCCAATATTTCACCATATAGATTCAGTTGATCCACCGCTCCTATTCTATAGGTATCTGTGGTTACAAGCCCCACATTTTTATGCTGTTCAATAGATAGAATAGCAGCTAGTTTAGCTATTGTAGTAGTTTTTCCTACTCCCGTTGGACCTACAAACAAAACTATCTTTTGTTGACCAGGATATACATTTATAGGCTTAGGTCTTCCTATAAAATATAATATAGAATTATATACGGATTCATATATTCCAATTTTGTCCCGATTATAAAGTTCCTCTGCCCGCTTTATAACAGATTTTGCCACATCTTTATCTACTTCATTATCAAGCATATTTTGATAATATGTAATATATTTTTTGTCTACTTCAGCTCCTTCAGCTCCATTTATCAAACTTTTAAGCATGGAGCCCATATACTGCATTTGATACTCAATATTCTCCAGACGTTTTATGTCTCTAGTATCTAAAGAACTTTTGTCTGTATAAGCCGCATCATCTATAGCAGCTACTACTTCAACAACAGGCTTTTGAAATAGTCCTTTGATACCTTTTTTACGCAACTTACGATTACTCACTATAACGGCCTCAGGACCCAGTTCTTCCTTTATTTTTTGCATGACCTCTTGGTTTGTGTTACCTATATATCTTTTTACCTTCATGAAATTATCCCCTCACTATTCCCACCGATTGTACTTCAACATTATTATCAAGTTCGTTATAGGATAATACCACGAGATCCGGCACCATTTGTTCTGTGAGCCTTTTAAAATACATTCTAACTATCGGTGCTGTAAGCACTATAGGCTGTATCCCTAAAGAAGCTGCATTATTCAATTCTTTATGCAGATTATTTAATATTTTTTGGCCTTCATTAGGTTCCATTGCTAAATACGAGCCATGTTCAGTTTGTTTTATACTATCCATAATTCTTTGCTCTAATTGATTATCTAAGGTGATTATCTTACCCTTTTTATCAGGCATAAATCTATAGGTAATAGTTCTATTTAAAGCCTGCCTAACATATTCAGTTAGCATATCAGTATCTCTCGTCAAAGGAGCGTAGTCAGCCAATGTCTCCAATATGGTAGACATATCCCTTATTGGTACATCCTCCTTTATAAGATTACAAAGCACCTTCTGTATCTCCCCTACGGTCATAAGCTTTGGTACCAGCTCATCAACTAAAGAAGGATATTTCTCCTTCATATTATCCAAAAGCACCTGTACTTCTTGTCTGCCCATCAATTCATGTCCATAGCGCTTTATGATCTGGGTAAGATGTGTAGCCATCACAGATGGAGGATCCACAACTGTATATCCCAATATCTCAGCCTTTTCCTTATCCTTTTCATCTATCCATTTAGCAGGCAAACCAAATGCAGGCTCTATCGTATCTATGCCTTCAATTTCGCCCTGTGCCGTACCTGGATCCATTGCTAAAAAATGGTCTATAAAAACCTGCCCACGAGTTACTTCTATACCTTTTATCTTTATAATATATTCATTTGGATCCAATTGAATATTGTCCCTTAATCGAATCATGGGTACTACCAATCCCAAATCCAGGGCCATTTGCCTCCTTATCATAACTACCCTATCTAAGAGATCTCCTCCTTGATTAACATCTGCTAATGGTATTATACCATATCCAAATTCTAATTCTATAGGATCGACCTGTAATAAACTTGCAATATTTTCTGGTTTTTTTATATCTTCTATCTGTTGTTCTACCGATTCCACCTCTTCTTGTTCTTCAAATCCTGTTTGTACCTTGTATATATTACGCCCCAAAATGGCAAAAATAGCAGCCATTATAAAAAGTATTGGTTTTGGAAATCCAGGAAAGAAAGCCATTATTACAAGCATAATACTTGCTAAAACAAGTACCATAGGCTGTCCAGTTGACTGTTTAAAAAGATCCTCACCAAAGCTCGATTCAGAAGCTGCCCTCGTTACTATTATACCTGATGCAGTAGAGATGAGAAGGGCCGGTATCTGGCTTACCAATCCATCACCCACTGTAAGCAATGTATATTTCTGCATTACTTCATTAAATCCGCCATCATTTCGCCCTATTATTACACCGCCTACGATATTTATGATAGTAATGATAATACCTACTACAGCATCACCTTTTACAAACTTACTTGCACCATCCATCGCACCATAAAAATCCGCTTCCCGTTGTATATCTTTTCGTTTTCTTTTGGCCGTTTGCTCATCGATAAGCCCTGAGTTTAGATCAGCATCTATAGCCATCTGTTTACCAGGCATGGCATCCAGAGTAAATCGTGCCCCTACTTCTGCAACACGTTCTGCACCTTTAGTAATTACCACAAACTGTACTATTATAATTATAAGAAATATTATAAAACCGACAACAGGATTACCTTGTATTACAAAATTACCAAATGTCTCTATTACCTTTCCTGCATAACCCTCATTTAATATTAACCTAGTTGACGATATATTAAGTCCCAATCTAAATAAAGTAGACAACAGTAGCAAAGATGGAAATATAGAAAACTCCAAGGGCTCCTTTATATATATTGTCATAAGCAAAATAACCAAAGATAGTGCGAGATTCAATGTTAAAAGTATGTCCAACAATAATGCAGGTAAAGGAAATATGATAAGTAGCACTATTGAAATGACAATAAAAGCTATAAATATATCTGCAAATTTCAAATCAACACCCCCTTATACTACTATCGTCCAGCTATTAAAAAACATTTTTCCCTTTTAAATTGTATACAAAAGCTAAAACCTCGGCTACTGCCCTAAACAATTCAGGTGGTATACTTTGCCCTATATCGGTAGATTTATAAAGCGCTTGAGCCAGCGGCTTGTTTTCTACTATTGTAATATCATTTTCTCTTGCTACATCCTTTATTTTTAATGCTACATAGTCTTGACCTTTTGCAAGCACAATAGGTGCATCGCCTGCTTTGGGATCATACTTTATAGCAACAGCATAATGGGTAGGATTTGTAATTATCACATCTGCATCAAGCATATCCTGCATCATTCTACGCATACTTATCTGGCGTTGCTTTTCCTTTATTTTAGACTTTACAAGGGGATCCCCTTCCGTCTGCTTGTATTCTTCTTTTATCTCCTGTTTTGTCATCATGATACTCTTTTCATACTCCCGCCACTGAAAGAAATAGTCAAATATGGCCAAACCGGCTAACGCCGCACCGCACTTAAGCCCAATATCTATCCCTAAGTCCCCTATGGCTTTTGCACCTGAAAAAATATCAGTTTTAGGTATTTCATTGATATAGCTCCATTTGCTCGATATTTCCTTATAGGATATGCTTCCTATCAAGGCAAGCTTTATAATCGATTTTAGAAGCTCCATCAATGAGCGTTTTGAAAAGATACGCTTAAAACCTTGTATAGGGTTTATTCTTGAAAAATCAGGCTTTAATGGATTCTCCGTAAAAACAACTCCTACTTGGGCATAATTTATAACTATACCCACTATTAATGCAACTCCTAAAATAGGTAAAATTATTGTAACCACATATATCATGGTTGATAAAAAAACTTCATATAACCCCTTAGGAGTAAAAAAACTATCAATTGGCTCCTCAATATAGAGAAATTTATTGTATACCTTTTCCAACTTATCTACCATATAGGGAGCCAATGCTTTAAGGGCAGCAAACATAGCTAATATAGTAGCTGCTGAATTCAGCTCCATACTCCTTACTACCTGCCCCTTCTTTCTGGCATCCTGCCTTCGCTTCGGAGTTGCTTTTTCAGTTTTCTCATCAGCAAATAGTTGTATATCCATATGAGCACTTGTATATATCACTTAGGCGCCATTCCTCCTATGATAGTTTTTATATCATGGAACATATTTGAAAATTCACCATTTAACATGCCTATATAAACGGGAATAAACAAGAATAATGCAATTAACCCTACTAGTATCTTTATAGGTATGCCTATTACAAATACATTCATTTGCGGTATAGTACGCACCATAATACCTAAAGCTACTTCTGTCAATAGAGCAGCCCCCACTACAGGTAAGGCTAGCTTAAGAGCAAATATAAAATAAGTTTTGAACATGGCAAATATCTGCCAAAATATATCAGCCGTTATACTTATCCTGCCAGGGGGTAAAACTTCAAAACTATCTACTAAAAGCTTTATAAGAGTATGATGGCCATCCACTACAAAAAACAATAACAAAGCCAATATATTGTTAAAATTGCCCAAAAGGGGCACCTGAATATTATTTTGTGGATCTAATACATTTACAATCCCAAACCCTATCTGAGTATCTATAAGCTGACCTCCTGTCAATATGGCTGAAAAAAATAGTGTAGTTACATATCCCATGGCAAAGCCTATAACCAGTTCCTTGGTAGAATAATATAGTATTTTAAAAAAACTATCCAGCTGTATTATCATATCCATAGATTCATATGTAGTAATAGCCAGTGATAGAATAACAGAAAAGCCTATTTTTAAGTAAAAAGGAATATTTTTTCTGCTAAAAATAGGCGACATAAGAAACATACCCGTAATTCTTGAAAATACCAACAAAAAAAGATCAAACCTAGTAAAAAGACCATCTACAAAATCCATAACATATTCACAATCCTATAAACGAATTAATGCTATCATAAAGCTTTAATGTATACTCAGTCATTGTTCTAAGCATCCAAGGCCCAAATATATATATAGCCAGCACAATAGCCAATATTTTAGGAATAAACACCATGGTCTGTTCATTTATTTGAGTAGTAGCTTGAAAAATTGCTACTAATAGTCCCATTACAAGCCCTAATATGAGCATAGGTGCGGCTATGGTGATACCAGTATATATTGCCTGTTGGGCAATTCCAATGACATCTCTTTGGGTCATATATATTCACCTCTATTATCTAAATCCCGTAATCAGAGTTTTGACCACTAAATTCCAACCATCTACCATCACAAACAATAGTATCTTAAATGGCAGAGAGATGATAGCCGGTGGTAGCATCATCATTCCCATCGACATTAGAGTGCTTGCAACTACCATATCTATTATTATAAATGGTATAAATATCAAGAAACCCATTTGAAACGCTGTTTTTAGCTCGCTTATTATAAAAGATGGTATAAGTACCCTGTTTGGAATATCCTCCAATTTTTCAGGAGCATCTTGTTTATCTAGACTTAAAAATAATTTTAAATCCTTATTCCTGGTCTGCTTTAACATAAATTCTCTAAGAGGCTCCATACCTTTTTTCAAAGCTTGCTCTTCGTTTATTTCACCTGCCAAATATGGTTGAATAGCATTATCATTTATCTTTGTACCAACAGGTGCCATTATAAAAAATGTTAGAAATAATGCTAAACCTATAAGCACTTGATTTGGAGGCATCTGCTGAGTACCTAAACCATTTCTGACAAATGATAATACCACTATTATTCTAGTAAAACTGGTCATCATTATAAGTATAGAAGGGGCTAAGGATAAAATCGTAAGTATAAACAGTATTTGTATGCTATTAAATACCTCCCTAGGCGTTTTTGCCTCATCTACATTTATACCGACCTTCGGAATAGGATATTCAGGTTGGGCGAAAGCAATATTATTGGTACAGTTTAAAAAGACCATGCATAAAAAAATAATGAAGGTTAATTTTAAAAAGGTTTTTCTATTCATTATGCCCCATCCCGTTATCATTTCTTTTTATTTTATCAAGTTGTTTTTCCCATCCCTTATCATCCATATCAATACTTGTTTTGTTTTTTTCTCCTTTCCTTTTGTTAAAATATTTATTTAGCAGACTGGAAAATTGACTTGGATTATCAAAAGCTATGGGTACAATATTTTTTTCATCTATCTGGCCTAAAAAATCTATATTATGATTAGTTACACCTATTAAATAATACAGACCACCAACCTGTATGATGCATACCCATTTGTCATTGCCCACCATTATCCTATCTACAACCTTCATGAACTTGCTATGATTCAATTGTCTACCTTTCATACCTATTAATCTGGTTGTAAAGTACGCGGCAAATATAATGGCGACAAACCCCAAAATAAGGATAAATGGCCTATAATCAACCTCTGGAAACATATTATTATCCAATAACCTTTTTTATAGCTTCTATAACTCTATCAGCTTGGAAAGGTTTAACAATAAAATCTTTAGCTCCAGATTGTATTGCTTCAATAACCATAGCTTGTTGACCCATAGCGGAACACATAATAACCTTTGCCGATTTATCCATATTAGTTATTTCCTTTACAGCTTGTATACCATCCATCTCAGGCATGGTTATATCCATTACCACTAGGTCTGGGGACAATTCCTTATACTTCTCTACTGCTTTTGCCCCATTTTCAGCTTCTCCTACTACTTCATAATCATTTTTTGTTAAAATGTCTTTAAGCATCATACGCATAAAAGCTGCATCATCTACGATCAAAACTTTTTTCCCCACGATAAATCTCCCTCCATTTTTGTTTTATCCTAATCTGGAAATACGCTTGTTAGGGCTTATTATATCTGTAATCCTCACACCAAAGCTATCTTCTATTACTACCACTTCGCCCTTTGCAATTAATTTGCCATTCACCAAGATATCTACTGGTTCTCCTGCCATTTTATCCAACTCAATTATCGAACCAGAATTTAAATCTAAAATATCTTTTATTAATTTTTTGGTTCTGCCTAATTCTACAGAAACCTGCAGGGGAACATCCAAAATTAGATCAATGTTCCCAGTATCCTGCGCCGAGGACGATGGTACAGACCCTTGTAATGGTTGAAAAGCAATTGGATGCACGTCTACAGGATTTTTTTCATTATATGTCATTTCCACATCAGGTGTAAGCACCTCCTCTTCGATCTGTTGCCCTTGGCTTTGCGGGGGTCGCATTTGCTTTTGCATCATTTGGGGCTTTTCTGTTTCCTGTTCTAGTTTAATATCCATTGCTGGTGTCTGGTTTACATTTAATAAACTATTTACTAGATCTTTAGCAAATTCTATAGGCAGTAACTGCATCATATAACTATTTATAAGATTGCCTACCTCCATTTTAAAATTGATCTTTACAATAGGTTCATCAACATCAAAATAATCATATTGCTCACTCTCTGCAAAATTTATCGCAAAAGCCTTTGGGGGTGAAATATTTATGCTTTTATTTAACATTGTAGCTAATGACGTAGACGATGAGCCTATCATTTGATTCATTACTTCACCTACAGCGCTAAGATGTAAATCGTTTAATTCCCCCTCTGTATTGGTACCATCCCCGCCCATCATCAAGTCTGTAATGATCTTTACGTCGTTTTCGTCTATTATAAGCAAATTAGTCCCTTCTAGACCGTTGGTATAGGACACTTCAACTGCAACAAAAGGAACTGGGTATTGGGAAGCTAATTCCTTTAGAGTAGTTATGGTAACTTCCGGCGTAGTAATAGTTACTTTTTTTTGTAATAATGTTGACAAGGTAGTAGCAGCTGTCCCCATGCTTATATTACCGATTTCACCCAAAGCATCCATTTCATCGAAACTCAATGTCTGTTCAGTCTGAATAGGCTCATTGTTATTGGAATTCTCCTCGGTTAAATTACCTGCCCCATTAAGCAATGCATCTATTTCTTCTTGAGATAGTATATCATTCATTGTCGTTTAATTCACCTCTTTCGATGCCCGTTATTTGCACAGCCAAGTTATTATCCTGGGTGCCTATTATTCCATCAAATTTTTTTATATTTTCCACAAACACTTCCGCATCTTCATTCATCTTTCTGTTAAGTTTGATTATATCTCCAGGTTGCAATTCTATAAAATCCCTGACTGTTATACAGGTCTGTCCTAATATTGCCTTTAAAGTTAACTGTGTATTAGCAATACGGCGGGTTACAACCGAAGACTTAGCATTATTGGTATCATGTGATGCGGCAGTTTTGGAAGAAAACCAAAATTTGGTGCTTAGTTGATTTATTATAGGCTCTATAACTATATGAGGAATACATATATTCATCATTCCCTCTATATCTCCTATCAGTATATTTAATGTAATAAGTGCTATAGTTTCATTAGGAGATATAATCTGTGCAAATTGGGCATTTGTTTCTACACGTTCTAGAAAAAAATTTGCCTTAAGCACATTTGCCCATGCATCACTCATCATTTTTAAGAGTTCTTTTAAAATTTTGCCTATTAAACTAATTTCGATTTCTGTAAAATCCCTCACCTTATCCATCGTTTCTCCCGGGCCTCCAAGCAGTTTATCAACTATTGCAAATGCAATGCTTGGAGACATGGTAACCATTATGGATCCTTCCAATGGTTTAAAACCTACTATACCTAGCATTACAGGATCCGGAAGAGAATTGTTAAATTCATAATACGTAAGGGGCTCTACAGATACCACATTCGCCTGACAATATGCCCTTAAGGTCCCTGATAAATAAGATGACATCAGTCTGCAAAAGTTCTCATATATAATTTGCATAGTTCGTAGTTGGTCTTTTGCAAATTTATTAGGACGTCTAAAATCATATACCCTTACCTTTTTTTCCTGCGTTTGCTCCTGTATTCCTTCTACATCAACTTCTCCTGAATTTAGAGCCCTGAGCAGTTCATCTATTTCCTGCTGGGATAGCACATCCGACATGGCCTTCCCCCCTTTTTGAGCCTGTGCTGTTATTGCTGAATTACAAATTCATTGAAGTATATATTAGTAATATTATCAATTTTTAATGTACTTTGTAAATCCTTTTTTATCATATTTTTAAGATTTTCCTGTATTTCCTGTTGATTTATATCCTTTTCCGTAACATCTCTTAAAATTGAAATTATTCTATCACGCACCTTCGGTATATTATCTTCCACTACCTTTTGTGATTGTTCATCAATTACCTCTATATATATCTCCGTCTTTAAAATAGCTCCACTATCTTTTAAATTAGTTATAAATGGTGCACCAGTACTAAGTACTATGTTTTTGCCTGTGTATTTTTTGCTACTTGCCTGTACATTAGCACTTTGCGGATTGTATAGTGCCTTTATAATAAAAACACCTATACAAATAAAAATTATAAGTAAACTTGTAAGTATTATCATCCATGATTTTTTCATAGCCTATACCTTACTCCTTTTTCGTATCTATGGTCTTAATATCACCGCTTGATCTAACTATGGTAATATCAACCCTTCTGTTTTGTGACATTCCTTCTTCCGTATCATTAGGTGATATTGGGTAATATTCTCCATATCCTGCAAAAGAAAGTTTATTACCTGGTATACCATACCCTTCTTGAAAATATCGTACTACCCTTGCTGCCCGCCCACCAGACAATTCCCAATTCGTGGGATATATATAAGTATTTATTGGCCGACTATCCGTATGTCCTTCTACCCTTATACGCTGTATCTGATTATCAAATTTTTTTAGAATTTGGGCAACACCATTTAATATTGATACAGCATCATCCTTTATGTCTGCCTTACCAGTATCAAACAGTACATATTCTCTAAATCTTACTAATATCTCAGTTTGGGTTTTTGATAGCTGTACTTCTGCTTGTATATCATTCTCCCTTAAATATTCATCCATATCTTTATATAGTTGTACAAATTGATCTTGAACATTTTTTTCTGTATTTCCGTCTTTTTTCCCATCCTTATCGCTTATTTTACGTTCCATTTCTGGCATATCTCCAAACTCAGCAGTAATAGTATCGGGGTTCCCATCTAAAACGCCTATACCACCTTGTAATGAAGAAACTAACGTTCGCCATTTTGCAGCATCTATTGTGGAAAAGGAAAATAACAACACGAAGAAGGTCAAGAGCAGAGTAACCAGATCACTATAGGTAGTTAGCCATTCAGCTTGATTACTACCACTATCACGTGTCTTTCGTTTCCTACTCAATGGTCATCCTCCCCTCGTCAAACTGCTGCTCTGTACCTCCCTTACGATACTTTGGAGATAAAAAAGCTTTTAGCTTTTCTTCAATGATTCTGGGGTTTTCTCCCGCCTGAATGGATAATATCCCTTCCAGTAAAATTTCCTTATATAAAATCTCCTGATCACTTTTATACTTGAGCTTTTCTGCTGTGGGATTAAAAAACAGATTGGCAAGCACCGAACCATAAAAAGTAGTAACAAGGGCTACTGCCATACCCGGTCCCAAGGTTGACGGATCATCAAGGGATTTTAGCATATTGATAAGTCCTATAAGAGTACCTATCATTCCGAAGGCGGGAGCAGATGCTCCCATGCTTCTGAAAAGATCCTGCCCTTGCCTGTGCCGTTCCTCAATAAATGTCAATTCAGTTTCCATAATATTTTTAACCAGTTCAGGATCTGTTCCATCCACTATAAGCAATATACCTTTTTCCAGATACTCATCATCCAACTCATGGGCAGCTTCTTCCAAAGCTAACAATCCTTCTCGCCTTGCTATATTCGCCAAATTTATGATCTTTTCTATAATCTCATTGGGATCATCCTCTTTGGTAAAAAAGGCATTCCTTGATATCTTAAAAACGTTGCCAACTGTTTTTAATGGATAGGAGATCAGTGTAGCGGCAAAAGTGCCTCCCAAAGTTATCATTATAGATGGCAAATCATAAAAGTTTGCTATATCTCCATCTAATCGTATACCTGTAATAATAAATGCTATTCCGGCTATCAAACCAGCTAAAGTTGCTACATCCATTCATGTTACACCTCACTTATCAAGCCCTTGACTTATTGACACCCCTGAAAAAACTTCCCTTTTAAATTTAATTATGCGATCTATTACCTCATGTACATTTTCATGTACAACTATCTTTTTACCCGTAGTCATGGTAATAACGGTATCTGGAGTACTCTCTACAAATTCAATAAGGTCAGAGTTTACATAAAACTCTTTTCCATTTAACCTAGTCACCTTGATCATAAAGCTCACCTACTTATCTCTTTAAGTTGACCAACTCCTGCAACAATTCGTCAGATGTGGTTATTATCCTGGAATTTGCCTGAAACCCCCTTTGAGCTACTATCATATCGGTGAATTCCTTAGCAAGATCAACATTTGACATTTCAAGCGTTCCAGGATTTATTACACCCCTTCCGGCTACTCCCGCCATATCCAAACTAGGCTCACCAGAGTTTGAAGACCTTTGGAACATATTGTTTCCAATCTTTGTAAGACCTGCCGGATTTGTAAACTTGCCTATCGCTATCTTCCATTCCAGCTGTGATTGTCCATTTGTGTATAGGCCTATTATATAACCATTTGCATCAATGCTTATGGAATCTATAACGCCTGCGGCATATCCCCCCTGCTGATCACCCTTTATATCAGTAGGTCCTCCATTTTGAGTCATATTGGAAAAATCCTGTTTTAAAGTTATTGACTCAGTACCTGCGTATTTACCTTTAAAAGTCAAACCAACATCTCCTAAAGATGCTGTGGTATCGTATTTACCATCGTTTTTAAACTTAAACTTTCCTGATGCATTTGATATTTCTATATTAATTGCATCATCAGTTGTAACTGTATATTCCCACTCATTAGGCGTTGCAGTTTTTTTAAACTCATATTTTAGCTTATGCTCACGCCCTAAGGAGTCAAAAACAGTAACAGTATATTCATAATTATCACTATTTATATCCAGATTACCTGAAAAATTCATACCCTTTGTTGCTGCAGGCGGCATACTCAAGTTAGCTACATTTATGGCCTTTGGAGGAGCAGATACATCTTCGTCAGGTTTCCAGCCTAATACCTTTAGCCCACCTGGTGCTACCATATTACCTGCCCTGTCCACATCAAAATTACCAGCCCTTGTATAGAAGCTATTTGTACCATCTGAAACAACAAAAAAACCATCTCCCTCAATGGATAGATCCGTAACCTTATCTGTACGCTGCACACCTGTTCTATTGTGAAGTACATCTATTGATCCTACAGATACCCCTAACCCTACTTGTTGGGCATTGGTACCGCCACGCATGCCATTGGCTGCCGGGGCAGATGAAGGCTTTAATGTCTGACTGAATATCTCTTGAAATGTAACACGGCTGGATTTATACCCTACAGTATTTACATTTGAAATGTTATTCCCTATTACATCCATTTGCATTTGATGGGCTCG
This sequence comes from Xylanivirga thermophila, assembly GCF_004138105.1. Lineage (NCBI taxonomy): Bacteria > Bacillati > Bacillota > Clostridia > Caldicoprobacterales > Xylanivirgaceae > Xylanivirga > Xylanivirga thermophila. Next base: position 81,632 of record NZ_RXHQ01000004.1, read on the forward strand.
CAACCCTGAAACGCCTGAAAACATAGATCTTAACATGAATAATCAACCTCCTAAACATTTTTTATGCTAATGATCCAATTTTGTTGTATTCTCCATTGTCTGAATAAATCATCTTAACGTCATCTAGCATTATAGTAGCATTATTGACAGTTAAATAAACATTTCCATTGGCTATCATGGCATTTTCCACCTTACCATGGATAGGAATAAATTCTCCGTTTATTCCACGAGTTTCAGCATATACAGTTCTACCTATTAGATTTAGCCCTTTTACTGTCAAAAAAGACGAATTTAAATTCTGCATCTGCTCTAAAGCACTAAATTGAGCCATTTGAGAAATAAATTCTTTATCTTCCATTGGCTTTAAAGGATCTTGATTTCGAAGTTGTGCTACAAGTATCTTCAAGAATTCATCTTTTCCTAGTTCTCCATTTACATTGCGAGAGGTATTTTGATTGGCAGAAGATACCTGACTCATTTGTTCTATTTTCACTTGGTTTCCTCCTTTACGCAAAATAGTCCACACCGCGTTTGCCTATTGGCAGGTGATAGGATTGAACAACCTGTGATAAAACATCCTCATATGTGCCATCTCTATACTTATTGATAGGCACTTTATGTTCAAAATCTGGATGTCTATGAGAAAAATTTGAATGCTGTTGCCCAACGTCCACATCGATATTAGTAAAACTATACCCTTGCTGTTCCAAGGCTATCTGCAGCTCGGCTATATTGTTTCTTATGAGATCTCTTATTTGCACTGAAGGTGCAGTAATTTGAGCAGATATTATGCCATCATTTAGCACAACTCGAAGCATTACCTTTCCTAAATACTCTGGCTTCAATTGTATGTTCATGCTAGATTCATGCTTGTCCAGTACAGCTATGGCGTTATCTACCATTTGATTTATTATATGACTATCGTCTATATACTGCTGATTGCGCAATACATTGGAAAACACCTGTTGAACATTATCCTGTGCTTTTTCACGTATAATAACATTTGAGATAGTCCCTTGAACCTGCGTTAAATCATCATTTGATCTTTGGTCATCCACACTTTCTTCCAAAGTGCCTTCTCTTCCCTCTTCTGGAGCAATTTTTAAAACAATACCCTCACTAGATTGTACGCTGTTATTATTAGATGTACTATAATCATCAGCAAATACTTGAGTTTGATCTGGAGTATTAGTCGGTATCGCTTCTTCATTAGGAAATAGGGATTTTAGAGACGTAACTGCTACATTTTCATCAGTATTTTTTATACCACTAGCATTTAATTGATCTAAAACCCTATTTGACTTTTTATCACTATTTCCATTATTAACAATCATGTTTATATTTTTATCATTAAGTATAACTTCATGTGCTGCCGTTTCCATGCTAGAAAGTACATTTTTATTATCTATGTTTCTATTTTGTAGATTCTTATCATTTAAGGGACTACCTTCTTTTATATTTACATAACCTGATAACTTGGATATTAGCTCATCGAATCCATCGATATTCTCTTCCAACTTGATCAGCTTATCCATTAAATCAGGTGGTAAAGCTTCTACATCTATATCTTTTAGTATATTCTCTAAGACAAATACCTTATCATCAAATGTGTTATCAGGTATTGACATCTGATATGATTCCATCCCTTTAGATAATATTAAGCTTATATATTCAGCCATAGCCTGAAGAACAATATCTACATCATCTTTGTGCTCATCCCTATCTTTTTGATCCATAAGCTGATCAAAAATCTTTTCGAAATCATCAGATAAATTGCTTGACTTAGATACATTATGGATGGGTTGCCCTTGAGTTTTTGATACTTCGAAGCAATTAAATAGGTTTTGAGCTACTTCAATCATTTCTTTCACCTCCTTTTTAGTTAAGCATCTTTTTAATAATTACAGCTGCCTTTTTAGAATCCATGGCCTCTAAAATTTCTGCACTTTTCTGACTGTTTATGTTTTTTAATATGGTAACTACTAAATCAATATCTGAAGTATTAGATAGTATATCTGCAGCTTTATCGCTGTCCATGTTTTGATATAATTTTGCAATCTCCTTTATATCCTTTACCTCAGATGATAGTTGCTCGTGTAACTCCTGTACTTCTTTTTCCTTCTCCAAAAGATTTTGTTCCCTATCTTTTAATGCCTCTTCCCTTTGCTCCATCTCTGCTTGCGTCTCTTCAAGCTGCCTTTGTAGCAAGTTGAGCTTATCTTGCTTTGCCTGCAGATCTTCAAACTGCTGAGCTAATTGGGCGTCTTTCTTTTCTTCCTTTGACTCAGTTTGTATAAAATTAAAAACTTTTGCAGTCTTCTTTTTTATACCACCTATATCAAGTGCAAATAGTGCATAAAATACTGCCACCAGCAAAATTACTGATATAATAACAATCCATATTTTTCGTTTTTTCGGTACACTGCTATTCATATGTTCTTCCACCTTGACCTACCTTATAGGTTAATAATTCATCGATTATAGCCGCTTCTCTCTTATCCATCTGCTGACAAAACTCCACATACTGTCGATCTTTTAAATCTTTAAGCATATCTATCTCTTTAAATAGATCTATTAACTTTTCCCGTATTGCTTTTATCTGTCCTTCTGTATGCTCTATTTTTTCATACTGCACAGATATATCTTTTTCTATCATGGCATTAAAATCGCTATATGCCCTTAGGAGATTTATAGTAGCCCCATCTGATGCAAATTCATACATATTTTGTACTGACTCTTGCTTTTTTCTATTTAATCCATCTAATACATTTTGCTGCTGTTCAAGATATTCAAGCTGAATGGAAAGTTCGAAGAGCAACTGCTTTTTTTTAGCCAATTTTACATCCATTAAAGTCTGGAGAGTAAACTTAAACTTTTTCATAAATACACATCCTCTAAGACTAATTCTTACATAATTCAGCCATCTTATGAATTGTAATATCCATTTCCTGTGTTTCATCTACTTTCTGCTGCAGAAATTCATTTATGGCATTAATCTTATCCATAGCCTCGTCTACTTCCCTATTAGTTCCTCTGTGATAAGCACCTATGTTTATAAGGTCTCTAGCCTCATTATAAGCTGCCATCAATCGCTTTATATGGGATGCATCAGATAAAACTATATCAGACACTATATCCGGCATAACTCTGCTGACACTAGATAGTACATCTATGGCAGGATAGTGATTACGGTTAGCTAATGACCTGGATAATATTATATGGCCATCTAAAATTCCCCTTACTGTATCAGATATGGGTTCATTAAAGTCATCGCCATCGACTAGTACCGTATAAAGCCCGGTAATAGATCCTTTATCCGAATTACCTGCCCTCTCTAACAGTTTAGGTAGCATTGCAAATACTGAAGGAGTATACCCTCGCGCTACAGGTGGTTCCCCTATAGCCATACCTACTTCCCTTTGAGCCATAGCCAATCGAGTAAGAGAATCCATCATAAGCATAGTGTTTTTACCCTGATCTCTGAAATATTCTGCTATAGCAGTTGCTACCAATGCCCCTTTTATCCTTATAAGAGCAGGTTGATCAGATGTTGCAACTACTATTACTGATTTTTTAAGACCTTCTTCTTTTAGATCCTTTTCGATGAACTCCCTAACCTCTCGTCCACGCTCCCCTATAAGAGCTATTACATTTATATCTGCATCGGCATTCCTTGCAATCATACCCAATAGGGTACTCTTACCTACTCCACTTCCTGCAAAAATGCCCATCCTTTGACCTTGGCCACAAGTCAACAATCCATCTATTGCACGTATGCCAAATCTCAATGGTTTATGAATCCTTTGCCTCTTTAATGGATTAGGAGGTGAGTTTGAGATAGATATCCAGTCTTTAGCTTTTATTATCCCCTTCCCATCTATCGGATTGCCAAGTCCATCCAGGACTCTGCCCAATAGTTCTTTTCCTACCGGCAGCATAAATGGTTGATTGGTGGATATTACCAAACTACCTGGACCTATGCCTTTAAGTTCACCTAAAGGCATAAGAAGCACACGCTCATTTGAGAACCCTACAACTTCCGCATTTACATAGTCTTTCTGATCTAAACTATATAAATGGCATACCTCACCTAATTTAACAGCCGGTCCCCTTGACTCAACAGTAAGACCTACTACCTGCGTTACTTGACCACTAAATTCTATTGTCTGAACTTTTTTTAAGATATTACTATATTCATTAAATGAAATATGCCCATTCATATCTTATTCCCCTATTCATCCTTTTCTTGTACAGACATAATCGATAAAAAAGCTTTTTGTATCTTTGATATCTGTTTCTCAATGCTGCCATCTATGATACCTAAATCGGTATCAGCTATACAACTGCCCCTTTTTAAAAATTTATCTTCTACTATTTCCATATCTTTAACGCCGGGAACCACTGATAATAGATAATCCTTTTTAGATATAACTATAGGGTAATCATAACTACTTACCCTAAGCTTTATACAACTTGAGTTTTTGCTTTCCTCTAGTATTTTTTGAGCAAGCTTTAAAAACAGAGTCTGATCCCCTTCTAATGCACTATTTAAAACTTTTGTTGCTATATCTATAGACAGTCGCACCATATCATTCTCGCATGTCTTATATAATGCTCGCTTTTCCTGTTGGAAATCTTCATAGAGTTTATCTAACTTATTAAATTTATTCTGGAACTGTGCCTCTGCCTCAGCTTTTCCCTTTTCATAACCTGCTTTATAACCATCTTCAAGCCCTTCATTATATCCCTTTTCATAACCTTCTCTTTTGCTTGTTTTCATAATATCATGTGCTTGTTTGGCAGCATCAACCAGTATAGCATCGGCATTTCGATTTGCTTTGTCTAACATATTTTTAATTTTGATTTCAGCTGCCCTATAGCTAAAATCAGATATGGAATCATCCTTATCTACTTTTTCATCATTTAGATCTGTATATAAAGGCATATATTGATTTTTTAGCAATACTGTTTCTCCATTATTTATAACAGCATTTTTATATTTTAATACATTAGACAATTACCTCATCTCCTCCCCCGCGGGCTATTACAATTTCGCCTGCATCTTCAAGCCGCCTTATTATATTAACAATCCTCTGTTGTGCTTCCTCTACATCGCGAAGCCTCACAGGGCCCATAAATTCAATATCTTCTTTAATCATCTCTTGCAGACGTTTTGACATATTAGAAAATATAACCTTACTTACATCGGAACTAGAACCCTTGAGGGCAAGCGCTAAATCATTGTTATCAACTTCCCGAAGGAACCTTTGTATGGATCTATTATCCAGGGTAACAATATCTTCAAATACAAACATACGCTTTTTAATCTCTTCGGCCAATTCGCTATTTTTTATCTCTAAAGTCTCCATTATATGCTTTTCAGTACCCCTATCTACAGACAAGAGTATATCAACTACGCTTTGTACTCCTCCTGCAGTAGTAAAATCAGATGTTACCATAGAAGATAACTTTTTCTCTAGCACTCTCTCCACATCCTTTACTACATCAGGAGATGTACGATCCATAAGGGCAATCCTCGACGCAACATCTGATTGTTTTTCAGGTGGTAGAGCAGACAATATAGCTGCTGACTGCTGAGGACTAAGATATGCCAATATAAGAGCAATTGTTTGAGGATGTTCATCTTGAATAAAATTCAAAAGTTGAGAAGGATCTGCCTTTCTGGCAAAGTCAAAAGGCCTTACCTGCAAAGAAGATGTTAGCTTGTTTATAAGCTCTACAGCCTTTTCATTGCCAAGAGCCCTCTCCAATACTTCTTTAGCATATCCTATACCACCTTCAGCTATATAGTTTTGAGCCAGACACATATCATAAAACTCCTCTAATACCGTATCCTTTGTTTCAGGCTCTACCTTCCTCATATTAGCTATTTCAAGTGTTAATTGTTCTATCTCATCTTCGTTTAAATATTTATATATTTCAGATGCACTGTTTGATCCTAATGTAATCAACAGTATGGCTGCCTTTTCTCTACCACTCAATTCTCCCTTATTTCTAACTGACATATCAAGTATCCCTCACTTTTAATCCTCATTAAGCCAATTTCTAAGCAGCTGAGCCACTGCATCCGGACGTTGGGATGCAAGCTTTTCCAGCTGAACCTTTACCTGATTTTGTTCAGTAGCTTCTAGATCAATCTCAGGCACCTGCTGCTCTTCATCTTGCTCCTTCTGCTCTGCTTCCTGTTCCATCTGTTGTTCTATAAGCTCTTCCTCAACCCTTTTTCTTCTTCTCATTATTATAATTAATGCCATTATTAATACAGCTGCAATTGTAGCTATAATACCTAGCATCATTGGACTAAGGGTCTTGTTAGACTGTTCTTTTTGATTAAAGGCATCTAATATATCCTGCTTCATAGAATCATCAAATTTCATACTATACACTGTCACCCGTTCTGGATCTGTGCCTACAGCATTGGTAACCAGCTCTTTTACCTGATTCAATGTCTGCATATTTAATTGCTCATTATCAATAATAACTGAAATAGACAAATCCTCAATTTTACCCTGCTGTTCTTCAATCTTTTCTTTTATTTCATTTACTTCATAATTGGTAGTTACTTGGTTTTTATCATATGTACCTTGTTCACCTTCCTGAAGCTCAGGATATTGAGTTGTATTATTGGTCTCCCCTGCAACTCCACCAGCAGCTCCATTTTGAACCTTTTCCTTTAGCTCTTCTCTGCTAACTACTATCCCTTGATCATCTATAACTGGTTGAAAAGTAACAGATTCGGTAGTTTTTTTATCAAAATTTAATTTAACATTTACTGTAGCAGCTACTTTCTTATATCCAAATACAGGTTCTAGTAAATCCGTAACCTGCTTTTTTAATTCTTGTTGCAATTGCTTTTGTAAATCAAAATTACTACCTAGAATATTGTAGTCTTCATTACCTTCATGATTTAGTACATTTGCATTCGTATCAAGTATTGTGATATCCTCTTCTTTTAATCCTGGTACGCTTTTGGCCACTAAGTGTTCAATATTTTTCGCCTGTTCCAGGGTTATTTCACTTCTAGGATCTAACTTTACTATGACTGAAGCAGTAACTGGAATCTGCTCACTTTTAAGAACAAATGAATCGGTTTTCGGCATACTTATGGTCACTATGGCATCTTCAACGCCTTTAAGCATTTTTATTGAACTTGCAAGCCTTTCTTGCAGTTGAAATGTCAAAATAGCCTGCCTATCTTCGTCCGTCTGTCCGAAATTACCTTTTGAAAAAAAGAGGTCATAATTAAAACCTGATTTAGGATAACCCTGCTGCGTCAGCTCCATCCTAATATCTGCCTCTTTTTCTTTTGGAACCATTATAGTTGACGTTCCTTCTATCTTTGGTTCAACCTTCATTTCTTTTAATTTTTCATATACCTCTGCCGATTCTTGTGCATCTAGCTGGCTGTATAACACCACATATTCTGTTCTATTAAGCATTATAATTGCAATTATTACTATAGTGATGCATATAGCGACCGTAATTATAAAATTTCTTTTTTGATTTTTTTCTAGTTTTGTCCAAAATTCGTTTAACTGTCTTTTTATAGAACCCAATCCCTCTGGCATCTTATCCCCACTTTCACACGACAAAAGTACCCAAAAATGTGGGAAAACCCCACAAATCCGAATATCAAACATTTTTATTATATAATATTTAAATTTCCAGCGGAATGAGCCTTTCGACCTATTTAGCCATTAAACTCGGTTTTACAACTGCATTCGCATAATTTCCTGGTAAGCCTCTATTACCTTGTTCCGCACCTGCACTGTAAACTGCAATGCTATATCGGCCTTTTCAGCATCAATCATCACCTTATGTAAACTATCTATTTGACCAGTAGATAATAAATTGTTATTTTGATAATCTGTAGACTGCAAAGCTTTAAGTTCACCAACAGCTTGTCCAAGCATATCTTTAAAACTAGTAATGTTAGCAATTTTCTCTCCTCTGCCTACAGACCATTTTGTAGAATTTTGTAGAGATATATCATCAATCCTCAAAGCTACTACCTCCTTATCTGCCTATTTCCAGTGCCTTCATAGCCATCGTCTTTGTAGCATTAAATGCTGTTACATTGGCCTCAAACGATCTTGTAGCGGACATCATATCCACCATCTCCTTTAATGTATCCACGTTTGGAAGCTCTACATATCCGTCTTCATTGGCATCTGGATGACTTGGGTTATATACCCTTTTAAACGGTGTAGGATCTTTTGAAATGTGCACTGCCTTGACACCAGTACCTGAAAATTGCTGGCTAGTTTCATTTAGGTATTCTCCAAATGACTTTGTTTTTGATCGTTCCTGTACTACTACTAAATTTCTACGATATGGTGTTCCTTCCTCAGTTCTGGTAGTATTTGCATTTGCAATATTTTGGGAAATTACGTCCATGCGAAGTCTCTCAACTGTAAGCCCTGAAGCACTTATATCAAATGGTTGTAAAAAATTCATCGTCACCGTCTCCCTTCACTTATTACCATCTTTAGCCTTTGAAACTCTTTAGATGCTTTTAATCTAAGAGCATCGTAGTATATGGTGTTTTTAGCAAGTTCACTCATCTCCACATCTATATCCACATTGTTCCCGTCCATTCTCATCTTTGTACCATAGGTATTTTTTATTTTAGGAGCTGAATGTTGTATATCCATATGGCCAATATCCATATGCTTTTCCCGTGTTTTTATCCCCTTTATACCTTGTACATCCAGTGCCTGCTTTAACTCATCGGCAAAGGCAACATCTTTTCTTTTGTACATTGGGGTATCTTCATTAGCTATATTATTTGCTATTATCTGATTTCTCAGCCATGAGCCATCTAGAGCCTTTTCCAAAGTAGCCGTTCTAAAAAACATACCATTTTCCATATTAATATACTACCTCCTTTCTTTATGTATAAAAAATATCATTTTCAACATATATCGACTACATTTTACCTTTTATATATAATTAAAACATATTTTCCACCAAAAAGCAATGAATAAAAATAGAACCCCGAAGGGTTCTATTATTCTAAATCAGATTCCATTATTTCACTTATGGCTTCAAATACGCTATCAAGCTCATCATCATCATCTATAGTAACATATATATCCTCATCATTTTCATCTTGCTCTATCCTAAGAATTACTATGCCATCATCGTCTTCTTCATCAACTGGCCCTAAAACTATATAATCATGTGCCCCATACTCAAGAGTCATAATATATTCAAACTGTACTATATCATCATTTTCATCTACAAGCTCTATTATGTTATCCTGCTCTACCATGATAATTATTCTTCCTTTCTCTTATTATTTAAATAATCAAGGTATCCCTGAAGAATAAGCATAGCCGCCATTTTATCAACTTTTTTTTTGCGCTTCCTTCTACTCATATCGGCTTCAATCATAATCTTGTGAGCGGATACTGTAGTAAGTCTCTCATCCCAATAGACAATTTCTGTTTCTAGATTGTCTTTTAACATATTCCCAAATTGAATTACTTTCTCACTTTGGGGACCAAGCGTGCCATTCATATTTTTAGGGAGACCTAGAACTATACTTTCCGGCTTATACATCTCAACCATTTTAGATATCTTCTTTATGTCAGTCTCATCATCCTTACGTTCTATGGTTCCGATACCCTGAGCTGTCCAGCCCAGTTGGTCGCTTACAGCCACTCCAATCCATCTATCTCCTACATCCATGGACAAAATCCTCAACAACTTTTCCTCCTAAACTAATATAACCGTGCAGCCGATTATTTATGAATAAAACTACAATAGCCATACAATACTTACCCTTAAATATATCAAGTAGTAAAGATAGGATATCTGTAGTATTATAAATCTTTAATATTTTGCTCCATATAATACCGTATTAATTCTTCCAGAAGCTCGTCCCGTTCCAAACGTCTAATTAATGAACGTGCATTGTTATGGCTAGTAATATAAGTAGGATCACCAGATATAAAATATCCTACCAGCTGATTAATAGGATCATATCCCTTTTCCCTCAGTGCATCGAATACCTTTAGGAGTATATCATGTGGCGTATCTGATATATCTTTTGCAATTCTAAACTGCACAGTTTCCTGACGATCACGATCCATAAAACATACCTACTTTCCAATATCTACTTAATATCTATAATACTTCATTTATTGGTTTTTTTCAAACATTAAATTTAATTATTATTGTTTTTGTTTTTATTAAGCTAACTGGGTTGCCAATATTTTTTCTACATATTCCAATGCTTTATCAACCTTACTTGGATCTTTGCCTCCCGCCTGAGCCATATCGGGTCTTCCACCCCCGCCTCCTCCGGCCACTTTTGCAACTTCCCTTATGAGATTACCAGCATGAATACCTTGTTTGACAACATCCTTTGTAGCTGCGGCAACAAAAAACACCTTGGATCCTTGAGTTGAAGCCAATACCACAATACCTGAACCTAATTTATCCCGCAAAACATCCGCCATTTTTCTTAGCCCATCCATATCCTGTTCATCAAGTTTAACTGCTATATAACTTATACCGTTTACCTCTTTCTTATGCTTCAGTATATCATCCAAAGAATTGATGGCAAGCTTACTCCTAAGCATATCTATCTCCCTTTGCTTATCCTTTATCTGCCCAATTAGCATATCGATTCTTTTAGGTAAGTCCTGTGTGCTAGTCTTTAATTCTACAGTCATCTCTTTAAGTATATCATCAAGCCTTACCATATGCATATAGGCATTCATGCCTGTTATTGCTTCTATCCTTCTAATACCTGCAGCAACACCAGACTCACCTAATATCTTAAATACTCCCGCCTGGGCAGTATTTTTAAGGTGTGTACCACCACATAATTCTATGCTAAAATCATCTATTTTAACTACCCTTACTATATCGCCATATTTTTCGCCAAATAATGCTGTAGCCCCCATATGCTTTGCATCATCAAAAGATGTTTCAATTGTCTCTACATCCATAGATTCCAGTATTTTTTCATTTACTATCTTCTCTACCTTTGCCAATTCCTCGTCGCTAAGGGGTGCAAAATGAGAAAAATCAAATCTAAGTTTATCTGGAGCAACAAAGGACCCTGACTGCTCTACATGATTCCCTAGCACCTCTCTTAAAGCTTTATGCAAAAGATGGGTACATGTATGATTTCTAGTAGCTGCCATTCGTAGATTCTTATCTACTTTTGCCGTTACTTCTTCACAAGTAGATATGGTACCTTCTACTACTTTACCTTTGTGAATAATACGATTCCCATATATCTTTTGTGTATCTTCAACAACTATTTTCCCATTATCACCTTTTATTATGCCCTTATCTCCTACCTGGCCTCCACTTTCTCCATAAAAAGGTGTTTTATCTAACAATAGAATCACATTGTCATCTTTTTCAGCCTTTTCGCAAAGTTCATTATCCTTTATTATATTAATCACTTTACTTTTAGTTTCAAGAACATCATAACCCTTAAAAGCAGTAGAAATATCAGTATCTATTACATCATATAAATTATCTTCTGTTCCCATATAATTAGTCTCATGCCTAGCAGACCTCGCCCGTTCACGTTGAATTTCCATTTCTTTTTTAAAACTTGACTCATCAACGTCCATGTTATGCTCTGCAAGTATCTCCTTTGTTAGATCCAATGGGAAACCATAGGTATCATATAATCTAAATGCCCTTTCTCCGTCTAATTGATGTATATTATTTTTATCCATATCTTCTATAAATGTCTGTAGTATGGATAAACCTTGATCTATGGTTTGATCAAAGCGCTCCTCTTCCATCTCGATTACCTTTAATATATAATCTCTTTTTTCCTTAAGCTCAGGATACGCCTTATGTGACTCCCTTATTGCAATATCAGCTATCTGACTCAAAAAGGGCCTATCTATACCAAGCAATTTGCCATGCCTTGCCGCACGTCTAAGCAGTCTTCTAAGTACATAGCCTCTTCCTTCATTAGAAGGAAGAATACCATCTGATATCATAAAAATAGTCCCACGAATATGATCAGTTATTACTCTTAAGGAAATATCTGTCTTTTTGTTCTGCCCATATTGTACTCTTGCTATGTCACTAACTCCCTCCATGATCTTCCTTATAGTGTCTACTTCAAATAGAGAATCTACCCCCTGCATAATTGCAGCGATCCTCTCCAATCCCATACCCGTATCTATATTGGGATGTGACAGTCTAGTATAATTGCCTTCTTCATCCTTGTTAAATTGTGTAAAAACCAGATTCCAAAATTCTACAAATCTATCACAATCGCATCCTATAGCACAATCTTCCTTGCCGCATCCCTTATCTGGCCCCCTATCAAAGTATATCTCAGAACATGGACCACAAGGGCCTACGCCTATTTCCCAAAAATTATCCTCCTTACCCATACGCACAATACGCTCAGCAGGAACACCTATTTTATCATGCCAAATATCAAATGCTTCGTCATCGTCTTGGTAAATTGTAACCCATAATTTGTCTACAGGTAGTTTCAAATCTTCAGTAATGAACTCCCATGCCCAACTAATAGCCTCTTCCTTAAAATAATCTCCAAAAGAGAAATTACCTAGCATTTCAAAGAATGTACCATGTCTAGCAGTTATACCTACTCTTTCAATGTCTGGAGTTCGAATACATTTTTGGCATGTAGTAACTCGCTTCTTTGGAGGTACTTCCTGCCCCGTAAAATATGGTTTAAGAGGCGCCATACCTGCGTTTATCAATAATAAACTTTTATCGCTTTTAGGTACAAGCGAAAAACTAGGAAGTACCAAATGTTCCTTACCCTCAAAAAATCTTAAAAATCTCTCTCTTACCTCGTTTAATCCCAGTTGTTCCATAAGAATTCCCTCCGTTTTTTGCTGCCAATTTTAAAGAATAAGCGCCCCATTCCTATTTGGAAGGGACGCACACATATGTGCTAATTGATTTTACCGAAACACTCACTCTAAACTGAATTATATAAAAGCTAGTTATATTTGTCAATATAAATAAAAATGATCTACAATTCACAATATGGACTATATTGGTATAAAACTTAAGTAGGCTTATGCTATACTCCTAGAAATTATTTTAACCTATAGAAACAATACTCCTATATAAATTTTTAAGTATTATTCTAAGTGTAAGCATAACAGGTATAGCTAGGAACATGCCCCCTATCCCAAAGAATAAACCACCTATCCACAAACCTAATATTATATATACGGGATGTATCTCCATATGATGCCCCATCATCTTAGGCGTTATTACATTACCCTCTAGCTGTTGCACTATAATAACTACTATAATAGTCCATACAAATTTCTGGGGACTGCTTAACAATGACATTATAGCCGCAGGAATAGCCCCTAAGACCGGTCCAAAATATGGTATTATCTCAAATATTCCGCAAATAAGACCTAGCACCAGCGCATATGGAAGCCTTATTATCAAAAACCCTATAGTGGAAAATATACCTATTATCAATGATATAAAGAGCTGTACCCTTATAAACTGTCTAAGTACCATATGTATCTCTGATACCATTTGTATAATATTCGGTCTCCATTTATATGGAAGAATATTTATGCTAATTTCCTTAAAATGCTCTCTATCCTTTAAAAAATAATAGCTTATAATAGGTACCATAAATAATTCACCGATATGCATTATCCTGTCTATTATGTTACTTACAAATGAGGTAATCCCTCCAATGATTTTTGCTTGTAGCTTTTGTATATACTGATGTATGCTAAGCATTAAAGTATCTGGTAAATCTATTTTTTCAAATTTAAGCTGCAAGTTTTCTATAAAATCTTGTATTTGCAATGTAAACTTAGGAAGATTCTTTATAAATGTGTTAAACTCTCGCCCTAGAATGGGCATGAACAATAAGATAAACAATATAAATACAAGTGCTATGGTAATAAATAATACAAGTGCTGCCAAATATGAAGGCATCTTTTTCTCTAATGGCTCAACTAACGGTACTAGAATATACGCTAATGCAGCAGAATAAAAGATTATCTTAAGTACACTTATAACCTTCGTCCATTTCCATATTATTATACTGCCTAAAATTATTATTACCAATAAGAACAATACAATATTTCCCCATTTAATTTTCCTTTGCATATTTTATTTCCTTTATCTTAACAAATTGAAAAGGGACATAAGTCCCTTCTATTTTTTTAACGTTATACGATAAAATCCATCTACTATATTTCTCCCGCCATCAAGTATCCTTCTCCTTGTTCTTTTATCCAAACGGGGCATTATAAACATACTAGCAGCCAAACCAAACATGCTTCCTCTTATAAAACCCCTTATATACCTATTTTTCAAAATATCACATCCCTTCCTATTCTAGTTTGTTAAAAAAAATATTTTTTATTCCCTTATTATAGGGTTTTATATCATCCTGCTGATTATAACCTATTATAAGAGCTTCCATATCATTATTGTATGGCAATCTACAGGATATAAAGCTTCGCCCTTGTACAAAATCATCGAAAAAGCCCTTAGATATTTCATAGCCTTCTACTCTGCCCGTTTCACTATCTATTAATATATCACTTACCTTTCCAATCTCATACCCATCTTCCCTAAGTACCCTTGCACCAATCATAGATACACCTATATTATCCGTATTTATAATACGAGAATCTTCATTGGGATAACTTACTATAACCGCATATCTTCCCAAAGATATTATATCTTTGTTTGATATTAAAGCACCTTTCGTGTTCAAACCCTTTGTGTTTATTACGATTCCAGATATTCTATAATTATCCGGGGTAAAAATAACATTTATAATATACCCTAGCTGTTCACCTGTATAGTTGGATAAAACAGGCAATCCCATCAAATTTTCTCGCCTTATTAAGTCACCCATATCAATCATTCCCCTATTTTTAGTATAAAGTCTCATACTATATTTTTTGTATTTAGCAAAAAAAGATGCGGTACATAAATTGGATAATATAAAAAATCCCCCGATAACTCTTGTCATCGGGGTGCAAAATTAATTATAAATTTATTTGACATACCTTTAAAATACCATCTACATTCTCCATCATCTTAATATTCTCTTTAGATAGGGCATTATCTACGTTCAAGATCATTAGAGCTTCTTCATTTCCTTTTATCCTGCTCACCTTCATAGAAGCAATATTAATGCCGCTAAGTCCTATAATAGTACCTATCTGGCCTATAACTCCCGGTTTATCTATGTTCTTTATGACCAGTATATGGGGTGTAGGTACAATATCCACATCATATCCAAAGAAATTGACAATCCTTATCTCTTCTTTTCCGAATATGGTGCCAGCAAATGTAGTACAACCTTTCTTGGTATATATCTTGAGACTAACAAGATTTGTATAATGTTCAAGCTTTCTAGTTACACCCTCTACCACTTCGATACCCATATTTTTTACAATAAACTCAGCATTTACGAAATTAACCCGTTCTTCCACTATGCCATTTAAAAGTCCAGATAGATAGGATAACGTTATAAGTTTCGTTTCCTGTTCTATTATATCTCCACTATAGGTAATCTCAACTTTTTTAATAGGTTCATCATCTATGGCATAATATAATTTACCCAAAATCTCTGCCATCTTAAGATAAGGAGATAATATATCCATATCATGTACCCTCAAACCCGATAGATTTACTGCACTTACAATATTGCCCTTAAGAGCCTGTGATACCTGTTCAGCAATGGCAATACCTACATTTTCCTGAGCTTCCATTGTAGAAGCACCCAAATGGGGAGTAAGCACTATATTATCAAGCTGTAAAAACGGGTGGTCAAATGAACCATCTTTAGGTTCAGTTTTGTATACATCCATGGCAGCACCGGCTATTTTCTTTTCCTTCAACGCATCAAAAAGGCCCTCTTCATCCACAAGTCCACCACGTGCACAGTTTACAATCATCAAATTGGGTTTTGCCATATCCAATTCCTCTTTTCCTATAATCCCCAAAGTCTGATCAGTCTTTGGAAGATGTAGAGTTATAAAATCCGCCCTCTTCATTATCTCTTCTACTTTGGTAACCTTTTCTACCCCTATTTTTTCAAAGCGTTCATCATTTATATATGGATCATAGCCAATAACCTTCATACCAAATGCCCTTAATCTAGTGGCTACTATAGATCCAATACGACCTAGTCCCATAACTGCTACCGTTTTTCCAAATAACTCCGTGCCTTTATATTTACCTCTATCCCATCTATTTTCCTTAAGACTCATGTTTGCTTGGGGTATTTTTCTAGCTAACGCCAGCATAAGGGCTATTGTATGCTCTGCAGTAGAGATATTGTTACTCGTAGGAGTATTTACTACTATTATACCCTTCAAAGTAGCCGCTTCCAAATCGATATTATCAACTCCATTACCAGCCCGACCTACTACCTTTAAATTTACTCCCCTATCCAGTACCTCTTTTGTAACTTTGGTTGCACTTCTAACTATAATAGCATCATAATCACCTATGCATTCGAGGAGCGAGTCGGGAGTAAGATCCGTTTTGATATCCACATCAAATTGGTCTTTCAAGAGATCTATACCACTCTGAGCTATCTTTTCTGCCACAAGTACCTTCATATTAGTTCCCTCCTATTATTTAATACTATTTTATATCATTCATTGCCTTTTGTGCTGCTGATAAAGCTGAACCCGGTTCAACCTCATATCCAACTTCCAGCAAAGCCATCTCCAATGCAGAAAGGGTTTTTAGTACATCAAACTCATCTACATAGCCCATATGACCTATGCGCATTATCTTGCCTTTTAGATGCTGTTGACCCCCGGCCACCATAATATCGTATTTAATATTTAAAATCTTTCTTACCTTCTCTATATCTATACCTTCTGGTGCTTTTATAGAGGTAATAAGGTCAGACATGTATTTCTCATCGGCAAAAAACTCAAGTCCTAATGCCTCTACACCTGCTCTACAAATATTCGCAAGCCTTTTATGTCTTTTAAATGTATTTTCCAATCCTTCGTCCAATATCATATTGAGCGACTCAGTAGCTGCTATTATAAGGGCTACTGCCGGTGTATATGGAGTAGTGTTTTTATCAAGGGATTTTCTATATGCTAAAAAATCAAAATAAAATTTAGGCATCTTAGACTTTTCTATTGCCGCCCACGCTTTATCGCTAACGCTTACAAATGCCAATCCAGGCGGGAGCATAAGTGCCTTCTGCGAGCCGGCTATTAATATATCGATTCCCCATTCATCAGTCTTTATCTCCAAACCACCTAAAGAGCTTATGGCATCTACTACAAATATACAATCTCTATTTTTTAATATCTCTCCGATGCCCTGTATATCATTTGCTACACCAGTTGATGTTTCATTATGGGTAGCCAACACACCTTTTATATCCTTACCCTTTTCACTATTCAATATCTTTTCTATTTCCTTTGCATCTACACCATTACCCCATGAAATATCCATAGTAATAACATTTAATCCATAAGCCTTTGCTATCTTTACAAATCGATCACCAAATACCCCTGTATTAGCCACCAACACCTTGTCGCCAGGTGAAAATGCATTTATAATAGCAGCCTCCATACCACCTGTTCCAGATGATGCAAGGGTAAGCACATAATTGGATGTTTGAAATACCTTCTTTAATCCGTCGTTCATTTGAGAAAAGAAATACTCAAACTCTTTGGTTCTATGGTGAATAATTGGCCTTTCCATGGCTTCTCTCACCGCATAAGGTACATTTGTGGGACCAGGTGTCATAAGCAACTTATCCCTTTTCATATCAATTCCTCCTCATTTTAAATATTAATTTTGAATATAAAAATCCCGTCCTTTTTCAAGGACGGGATTATAATCGCGTGGTGCCACCTTGTTTTGTCTGTCCATCAAATATCAATGAAGAACAGACCTCAAAAGATATAACGGTCTTACCCGATCATGGTTATTTCCCATGCGGTTCCAAGGTGGATTCAATAAATACTTTAGCAGTTTCCACTCACCACTGCCTCTCTTATAAAAGCATTTATCTACTATTCCTTATCATTACCAGTTTTAACTTAATATTTATTTATAAATAATTGTATATTATGCAAATACTTTTGTCAATACCTTTATGTCCTTTTTTGCAAGTTCCTTTTATTGAACTTGCAACACGTTTTATTGAACAAATATGTTCAGGCTTTATCTCCTAAAATTTCGTCTAATCTTTTCTTTATATTTGCTTCAATGCCAGAATTTTTGGGATAATAATATCTTGCTCCTTCAAGCTCATCTGGCATATATTGCTGTACTGCCCTGCCAGAAGGATAATCATGAGAATATTTATAACCTATTCCATGCCCCATCTCTGCTGCGCCCTTATAATGTGCATCCCTAAGATTCGTTGGAACTTGACCAATTTTCTTCGTTCGTACATCTTTTAATGCCTTTTCTATACCCATATATGCAGAATTTGATTTTGGTGAGCATGCCACCATAAGTGCTGCTTCTGCTAAGATTATGCGACTCTCAGGCCATCCTATAATATGCACCGCCTGTGCAGCTGCTACAGCTACCTGCAAGGCTGCAGGATTTGCAAGACCCACATCCTCAGCTGCCGCTATTATAATACGCCTGGCTATAAACTCCGGACTTTCACCACTCTCTATAAGTCGTGCTAACCAATGGAGCACTGCATCAGGCTCCATATAGTTGCGCATACTTTTTATAAAAGCACTTGCAACATCGTAATGGTTATCTCCATCCTTATCATATTTCAAGGCCTTTTGTTGAATACATTCTTGAGCAACATCCAAATCTATTGTAATATTACCTTCATGATCCTTGTCCGTAGTTAATACAGCTATCTCTATAGCATTTAAGGCTATTCTAGCATCCCCATCGCTCATCATTACAATATGATTGATTGCATCTTCAGAGATATTCACGCTGTAGTTTCCTAGGCCTTTTTCTCTATCCTTTAAAGCTCTACATATGAGTTCCTTTATGTCTCCATCATCCAAAGGTTCAAATTTGAACAAAGTTGTCCTAGATAACAAAGCCTTATTTACTTCAAAATAGGGGTTCTCTGTAGTTGCACCAATGAGTATAATATCTCCATTCTCCACATAGGGCAACAGTACATCCTGCTGAGACTTATTCAATCTATGAATTTCATCAAAAAATAGTATAGTTTTACCTTTGGGATTTAAAAAGTAATTCTGAGACTCTGCTGTAACTTCCCTTATATCCTTTACTCCCGCCGTTACCGCATTTAACTGTTTGAATGGATATTTTGTTTCGTTTGCTATAATCTTTGCCAGGGTAGTCTTGCCAGTTCCTGGTGGGCCATAAAATATCATTGAGGATAGTCTATCGGCCTTTATAGCCCTATATAAAAGTTTACCCTTTCCTACTATATCCTTTTGACCAACAAATTGTTCCAACGTGGTAGCTCGCATTCGAGCAGCAAGGGGGATATTTTGACTCATTTTATCACTGTCCCATCATATAGTGGATATTTTAAGCATAGATTATTTACTATATTGAGTATTTCCTGCCTATTACCTTCTATATCAGAGATAGAAAGGGCTATGGCTCTGGCGATATCTATCATATCATTTTCTTGCATCCCTCTAGTTGTTACAGCAGGTGTACCTAAGCGTATACCACTAGTTACGAATGGACTCTGGGGATCAAATGGTATAGTGTTTTTATTGGCTGTTATTCTAACAGAATCTAAATTCTTTTCAGCATCTTTCCCCGTTATATCTTTATTCCGCAAATCTACCAACATGAGATGATTATCCGTACCACCAGATACTAGATCAAAACCTTCATCTATTAAAGCTTTAGATAGCGCTCCTGCATTTTTTATAATTTGATTTTGGTATTGCTTAAATTGTTCTGTTAATGCTTCCTTGAAACAAACAGCCTTGGCAGCAATTATATGCATAAGAGGACCACCTTGTGTACCTGGAAATATAGCCTTATCTATTGCCTTTGCATATTTTCCCTTGCACAATATCATACCGCCCCTAGGACCCCTTAAAGTTTTATGAGTAGTTGTAGTAACAAAATCTGCATAGGGTACTGGATTAGGATGAAGACCAGCTGCTACCAACCCTGCTATATGTGCCATATCCACCATTAAATATGCTCCTACTTCATCTGCTATTTCCCTGAATTTTTTGAAATCTATGATCCTTGGATAAGCACTAGCACCTGCTACTATCATACGCGGTTTGTGCAATAATGCCAGCTTTTCAACTTCATCATAGTCTATGAGATTTGTTTTTTCATCTACCCCATATGGCACTATTTTAAAATATTTTCCTGATATATTCACAGGACTACCATGAGTAAGGTGTCCTCCATGGGATAAGTTCATACCCATTATTGTATCACCCGGATTTAGCATAGCAAAATAAACTGCCGTATTGGCTTGTGCCCCTGAATGTGGTTGTACATTTGCATGTTCAGCACCAAATAGCTGTTTGGCTCGTTCTATAGCAAGACTCTCCACTATGTCAACATACTCACAGCCACCATAATATCTCCTACCTGGATATCCTTCTGCATACTTATTAGTAAGATGCGTACCCATAGCAGCCATAACAGGGAGGCTCACGAAGTTTTCTGATGCAATGAGTTCTATATGGTTTTGCTGCCTTAAAAGCTCCTGTTCCATGGCATGCGCTAGCTCTGGATCTGCAGTATATATTTCTTTCAAATCTATCATAGCTGATCTCCTTCCGTATATTTTTCTAGCATTTTTGGTTATTGTTCGTATTTTTATTATACTGGCAATACTTTTCTTTTACAAGCTTTTTTTGTAGAATCATGCAAAAGGGACCAGAATTTGATTCTGATCCCTTTTTGATGTATATTTCTTACAATACCTTCTCTATCATTTCCTCCAAATCTGCTTTAGGTCTTGCACCTATTAGCTGACCAGCAATTTTTCCGTCTTTAAATATAAACAGAGTAGGTATGCTCATCACTCTATATTGAGCAGCTAGTTCGTTCTGTTCATCTACATTGACCTTGCCTACTTTGATCTTACCATCATATTCCTCTGCAAGCTGTTCCACGATAGGCCCGATCATCCTACAGGGCCCACACCAGGCAGCCCAGAAATCGACCAATACCGGAATATCGGATTTGAGTACCTCATCATCAAAATTATTTTGAGTAAGAGTAAGCAATTTATCACTTGCCATTTTTTCTATCTCCCTTCTTTTTGCTACTAACTATTCCCACCATTTGGGGTAAAAATTTATTTGTTTTTCTAAACACAGGATCCATCATCTTTATAACCAGATATGTTACTGCTGTTAATATTATACCCAAGATAGCTCCTGTAAGTTCTCCATTTATCCCCAAATTATTACCTATGGCATATCCTGAAAAGACACCTATAAGTAAGGCAACTAACGGAATAAGATACAAAATGGCTGAAGCCTTTAAAAACTGCTGAGCCGGCAATTCTATTTCTACCATATCACCTACGGTACCCTTTAAATCATTTTGTATTTTTAATCTAGTTTCTTTATCGGTTGTGCCCATCTCACAGGCACCACACTTACTACAAGCTTCTGACCGCTTTACACTAACAATGGCATATGATCCTTCTATGTCTACAATCCTGCCCAGTTCTTTCACTATGCCCAGTCCTCCTTGGTATCATATCTATAGACTTTGCCAATCTATCAAATCCTTTACCACTTCACCGGCAATTATAAGTCCCACGACTGATGGTATAAATGATATACTGCCAGGACTTATTTTTCCTCCTTCACTCCGAATAATCCTATTAGGCTTTATTGGAGTTTCAGTAGAATATACCACCTTAAGAGAATCAACTTTTCGCTTTTTTAATTCTTTTCTTAGAACCTTTGCTATTGGATCTGTCGAAGTTTTATATATATCGCTTACATTAAACTTTGTAGGATCCAACTTATTACCTGCTCCCATACTGGATATTATGGGGAGCTGCAGCTGTTTACACGTTGTTATGAGGTCAATCTTTGAACTTATTGTATCTATAGCATCAACTACATAGTCATATGAGCACCACTCAAAAGAACATGAAGACGCTTTATCATAGAATATCTCATATGTTGTGACTTTAGCATCTGGATTTATATCCAATATCCTATCTTTCATCACTTTTACCTTTGGGTATCCTACAGTCTTAGTATTGGCATGTATTTGCCTATTTATATTAGTAATATCCACCTTATCAGCATCTACCAATACTAAATGTCCTATACCGCATCGTGCCAGTCCTTCTGCTACAAAGCTGCCTACTCCGCCTACACCAAATACAGCCACTTTACTACAGTTCAGCTTTTTCATAGCTGAGCTGCCCAACAATATCTCCGTTCTTGAAAATGCCTCATCCATTTTAAATCACCATTTCATCCCGTACTATTATATTTAACCACTTTATTGTTAGTCAAACACAAAGTATATTTTTTTCTAATAAATTATATATCGGCTTTTATATTAAGCTCTTTAAGCTGCTTTTTGTCCACATCCGATGGTGCATCAGTCATAAGATCGGAAGCGTTTTGTACCTTCGGGAAAGCTATAACATCCCTTATGGAATCTTCTCCCGCCAAGAGCATTACAAATCTATCCAGACCATAAGCCATTCCACCATGGGGTGGTGTACCATATTTAAATGCTTCAAGCAGGAATCCAAATCTATCCCAAGCCTGTTCCTTTGTAAAGCCCAATGCTTCAAACATCTGTTCCTGTAGTTTTGTGCTATGGATCCTTATACTGCCACCGCCTATTTCGTTACCATTTAACACGATATCATATGCCTTTGATCTAACCTTCTCGGGCGCAGTTAGTAAATACTCTATATCTTCATCCATAGGAGATGTAAAAGGATGGTGTTTTGCCTCATAACGCTTTTCATCCTCATTATATTCAAATAGTGGAAATTCCGTTATCCAAAGTAAGTTGTATTTTGAATCATCCATAAGGTCCAAACGTCTTCCTAACTCCAGTCTAAGCTGTCCTAATGACTGGAATACTATCCCATCCTTATCTGCTACAAAAAGAAGCAAATCTCCCACTTCCGCATCTAAATGCTTCATTATTCCTTGTAACTCTTCTTCACTCAAGAATTTAGTTATAGGTGATTTAAGACCATCCTCTGCCACATTTATCCATGCAAGGCCCTTAGCCTTATATATTTTTACAAAATCTACTAGCGAATCTATTTCACGGCGGGCAAATTTAGCACCACATCCCTTTGCATTTATAGCTCTTACGCTACCTCCACCTTTTATAGCGTTGCTAAACACCTTAAATTGACAATTCTTTACAATAGGGCTTATATCCTTAATCTCTAATCCAAACCTTGTATCCGGTTTATCGCTTCCATAACGCTCCATAGCCTCTTTGTATGTCATTCTAGGAATAGGCAGAGTTATATCTATTCCCAATGCATTCTTAAATATTTTAGCTATTAATTTTTCATTTATGCCTATAACATCATCAACGTCTACAAAGGACATCTCTATATCTATCTGGGTAAATTCAGGCTGTCTATCTGCCCTAAGATCCTCATCCCTAAAACAGCGTGCAATTTGATAATATCTGTCATATCCTGATAGCATCAAAATTTGCTTAAACAACTGTGGTGACTGGGGGAGAGCATAAAACTGCCCTGGATGCACTCTACTAGGCACCAAATAGTCACGTGCACCTTCAGGAGTACTCTTTGTTAGCATGGGTGTTTCAATTTCAATAAAACCTGCCTCATCCAAATACTCCCTAGCCCATTTGCACACATTATGTCTGAGCATAAGATTTCTTTGCATCCTAGGTCTCCTAAGATCTAGATATCTATGTTTTAACCTTACAGCCTCAGATACGTTTATATCATCTTCGATGCTAAACGGTGGAGTAGCGGCTGTAGACAATATTTTGAGTGTTTTAGCTGTAATTTCAATATAGCCAGTATCTATCTTTGGATTTATGGTATCTTCGGATCTCCTCACCACATCTCCCACCACTGCAATAACATATTCACTGCGTAAAGTTTCTGCCTTTTTAAAATCATCTGAACATTTTTCTGCATCAAATACTACTTGGATAATGCCTGTTCGATCTCTAAGGTCTATAAATATAAGTCCTCCTAAATCTCTTCTACGCTGTACCCAGCCCATTAAAACTACATTTTCACCTGCATTTTTTTCCCTAAGATCCCCACACATATGGGTTCGTTTAAGTCCTCCTAATAGTTCCTCCATGAAAACTCATTCCCTTCCATCTAAATTTGACATTATATATTGATCAACTTTTTCTATAGGTATAAGCATCTCCTGCCCGCTGTCCATATGCCTTATAGTGATCTTATCCTGTTTTAATTCGTCTTCACCTAAAACACAGACCAATGGGGCATTTTGCTTGTCTGCATATTTAAACTGAGCCTTTACACTCCTGTTTGTATGATCCATATCGGCTTTTACTCCCAACTTTCTAAGCCTGTCTACCAATTCAAATGCCTTCAATCTGGCATTAACACCCATTGTGACAAAAAAAGCATCATATCTGTTGCTATCCTGAATCTGTATACCCTGATTCTCCATAACAAGCAAAAGCCTTTCAATTCCCATACCAAATCCTACACCTGGAGTACTAGGCCCACCACATTCTCCTACTAATCCATCGTATCTGCCGCCACCACATACCGTACCTTGAGATCCTATGTTATTAGATATTATTTCAAATACAGTCTTCGTATAATAATCCAAGCCCCTAACTATCATTGGATTTACTTTAAAATCTAATTTCAAGGCCTTTAAATAGGATTTAAGCGCTTCAAAATGGGCTTTACAATCATCACATAGGTAGTCAAGCATTATGGGAGCACCACTTACTACCTTTTTACATCCCTCTTCCTTACAATCCAATATCCTAAGGGGGTTCTTAGAAAAACGCTCATTACATGTAGGACATAGTTTATCTAAACTGCCACCTAGATATTCCTTAAGGGCTTTGTGATATACAGGCCTACAGTTAGGGCATCCTATGCTATTTATGTTTAATTCAAGATTTTTTATATCTAGCTCTCTAAAAAGTGTAATGGCCAGATTGATAATCTCTGCATCCATTGATGCATCATCTGCACCGAATACCTCCACTCCAAACTGATGATGTTCCCTAAGTCTTCCTGCCTGCGGCCTTTCGTATCTAAATACAGGGGTTAGATAGTACATTTTTATAGGTTGGGGCTTGCTGTACAATTTATTCTCTATGTATGCACGGGCAGCTCCCGCCGTACCTTCTGGCTTTAAAGTTATACTTCTCCCGCCCTTATCCTCGAAAGTATACATTTCCTTTTGTACGATATCAGTAGTTCCACCTACTCCTCGCTCAAAAAGTTCAGTATGTTCAAAAATCGGAGTTCTCACTTCCCTAAATCCAAACTGCGCAGTAATATATCTTATTTTATTCTCTATATACTGCCATTTATATGAATCATAGGGTAAAATATCCTTCGTACCTTTAGGTGCTTTCGTAAGCACAGCTTCTCCTCCTTTATACTTATAATATTTTCATATTAAAAAAACCTCCCTATCCCATTACAATAAAAAGGGACGAGAGGTAATACCCGCGATGCCACCCTTGTTGGAGAAAAAATCCCCCACTCGGCTCATTGTAACGCCAAAGGCGGACATGCCTACTATTAAAGTTCAGCACGTCAGCTCCGGAGTGTCCTTCCTTAAGAGCATGGGTAAGATATGCTTACAGCCATGGCATATCATCTCTGATACCTGCAATCTAAGTACTCTCTCCATCATAGCTTTTAAATCTATATTTTATATTAATAATAAACTGATTATACTAAAAAGTCAACATGCCCTCTGTTTTTCTTTTTATCATCTCATCTATTCTTGATATGTACTGATTTATATTCTTTACATTTGGTACTCGCATTATTCTATTCTGATCTCTAAAATACAGTTTTGTTATGCCATTTGCACCAAATGCTACTATGCTCTGTTTTTCTTCCATCATTTGAATATTATATATACATTCATTCCCTGGAAGCCCATACCCAACATTTTCTGCATTACCCAGCATATATTTTTGCCTGTATAGGTAATAGGGTATATATCCGTTGCTATTTAGTAAATCATAGCAAATGTTTAGCATATCATCTGCCATTTCACTATCTATAAGGCTATAATCATTCATATGTTCTTTAAGCCTAGATGCCCGCTTTATGGCCAAGGTATGAACTGTTATATTTTCAGGCTTAAGTCTGCATATTTCACTCATAGTGCTATAAATATCCTCTTTCCCTTCGCCAGGCAGGCCTAC
This sequence comes from Xylanivirga thermophila, assembly GCF_004138105.1. Lineage (NCBI taxonomy): Bacteria > Bacillati > Bacillota > Clostridia > Caldicoprobacterales > Xylanivirgaceae > Xylanivirga > Xylanivirga thermophila. The sequence continues at coordinate 107,969 of NZ_RXHQ01000004.1, forward strand.
TATAACATCCATATTGATAGATTTAAAACCTACAGCTCTAGCCATTTGAAAACAGTCTAGTATATCTTTTGCCGTATGGGCTCTCCCTATTTTTAGTAGGGTATGTTCATTCATAGTTTGGGGATTTATGCTTATTCGCCCGACCCCATACCGTTTCATTATGGACAGCTTATCCATATCCATGCTATCTGGTCTACCACCTTCTATGGTATATTCCTCTAAACACTCAACATCAATTATATGATCAATAGCTTCTAATAATATACCAAGCTGTTTTGAAGAAATTGAGGTGGGCGTACCACCACCTATATATAGACTTTGGATATTATATCCTTCTTTTTTTAAACTTCCAATAACCATTTCTAATTCATAAATAAGTGCCTGTATATACGAATCTACATTATCCCTGCAAGAGTCTATAGTATCTGATGGAAAAGAACAATATAGACATTTAGTTGTACAAAATGGTATATTTATATATATGGATATCTTTTTATCATCATTGTCTTTGAGTATAGGACGCTGTATATATGCAGTTCGTGTTAAAAGATGAGCCTTTTCCGAGGATACAAGATAATCATCCTTAAGGATCTTTAAAATATATTCCCGGTTTTCCCCTTCGTCAAGCATTTGATGTACTATCTTTGTAGGTCTTATTCCCGTTAATATGCCCCAATCCAAATCCTTACCCGTAATCTGCTCTAATATATTATATACACTGCGTTTTAATGCATTTTTGATAGACAGCCTACGCTTCTTAAATGAGGCATCTGTGCGTGTTCTCTGCATATCGGCATGCACTATATTCCCATCCATTTTAAGCTCCGAAATAGCTATTACTTCTCTCAATCTATATATATATTTACATTCCAACATGTAATCATTTTTGCCTAACATTATACAACTATCGGTTGCTCTTACCATATTTGCAGGCAAAAAAGCTCTGACCAAATCCGATATTTCAGTTGTAAATTCATATGGATATACCTTAATATAAAACATAAACACCTTCCGCCTCTTTATATAAAAGAATTATTCTGCCTTTCCTTACCTATAGTAGTAACACCACCATGACCGGGATATACTATTATATCATCATCTAGCACCATTAATTTTTGTTCTATAGAATTTATGAGTAAATCTTGATCTCCACCTACAAAATCAGTTCTGCCGATTGAACCAGCAAATAGTGTATCTCCTGTAAATATCGCTTTATCTGGTATCAATATACATATGCCACCTGGTGAATGACCAGGAGTATATAATACTTTAGCCTTAATATCTCCTATAGATAATTCATCCCCGTCCTGAAGCATCATATCCGGTTTTATCTGTATACATTCATTCCCCATAGAATAGGATAAATTTTTATATACATCCATAAGATTTGGGGCATCATCTCCATGTATTAATACCTTTGCACGTGTTTTTGCCTTTAGATATTTTACTGCTCCTATATGATCAAAATGTCCATGGGTAATCAATATATATTTTAATTTTAAATTATTATCTAGAATTTGTTTTAATATGCTCTCACCTTCACCACCAGGATCTATTACTGCGGCCTCAAGCGTTTTTTTGCAAAATAAGATATAACAGTTGGCATCAAATATACCTACCGGCATTTGTATGATTTTCATTTAACAACCTCCTAAAATAATTTTTTGCTATCAAGAAGGATTGTAACAGGCCCATCATTTACTATTTCTACCTTCATACATGCCTGAAACATGCCCGTTGCTACATATAGTTTTTCACATTTCAAACGCTCTATAAACTTTTCATAGTATTCCTTAGCCATTTGTGGAGTGGCTGCCTTAGTAAAACTAGGACGTCTTCCCTTCCTACAATCTCCATATAGTGTAAATTGAGACACTACAAGTACTTCTCCTTCTATCTCTTTTATTGATAAATTCATCTTACCTTGTTCATCTTCAAAAATACGCAAATTTATTATTTTATCAACCAGATACTTCAGATCCTTTTCTGTATCATCATTTTCAACACCTAAAAAAACCAGCAATCCTCTATTTATACTACCTATTAACTCTTCATCCACCTTTACACTTGCTTTGCAAACCCTTTGTACTACTGCTCGCATATTTTCACCTCTCATGTATTCATTCTGTGAACATCTAACACATCGGGCAGTTTTTTAAATTGCTTCATTACCTTGTCCAATTGGTTTATATTGTTTATCTCCAAATCAAGATTTATTATTACCTGTTTATTTTTATTAGTTCTAGCGCTTATGGCGTTTACATTTATATTCATCTCTGAAATAGCACGTGTTATATCAGTAAGAAGCGATTGTCTATCAATGGCAATTATCTGTATCTTAGCGCTATAGGAAGCCTTGTTTTGATCCACCCAGCTCACTTCTATAAGTCTATGATCCTCTAAAGAATCATCCTTCAGATTTATACAATCAGATCTATGGATGGAAATGCCACGTCCCCTTGTTATATAACCCACTATATCATCACCTGGAACAGGATTGCAACATTTTGCAAACCTTACAAGTACATTATCTATTCCCTTTACCCTTACACCTTTATCAGAGGAGGTAATAGGCTTTTCCACTTTTGCTGCCTTGGTTTCTAAAACAGCAGGCTCGTTCGGCTTAGTCTTTTTATATTCTTCTATAAGCCTTGATAATATCTGGTTTGTAGTTATGCCCCCATACCCTATTGCAGAATATATATCATCTATACCATGAAACCCATATTTTTTTAATATAGGCTCTAGCCATTCGCTATTCATAAGATCCGACAATACATAGCCCTGGCGCTTACATTCCCGCTCAAGCATCTCCTTGCCCTTTATTATATTTTCCTCACGTCGCTCTTTCTTAAACCACTGCTTTATTTTATTTTTAGCTTGGTTCGTCTTAACTATTTTTAGCCAATCTCTACTGGGTCCATGACTATTCGAGCTTGTCAATATTTCTATGATGTCTCCTGTCTGCAGTTTATAATCAAGGGTTACTAATTTCCCATTTACCTTTGCCCCTACACATTTGTTTCCTATATCACTATGGATATCATAGGCAAAATCTAATGGTACAGAACCTTTGGGCAAGTCTATAACATCACCCTTAGGTGTAAATACAAATACTTCATCAGCAAAAAGGTCTATCTTTAGAGTTTCCATAAAATCCTTTGGATCTTTTAAATCGCTTTGCCATTCCATCAATTCCCTAAGCCAAGCCAATTTATTATCCAGATCATCATTTGATCTACGCCCCTCTTTATATTTCCAATGGGCGGCTATTCCATACTCTGCAGTACGATGCATCTCCCATGTCCTTATCTGTATCTCAAAAATTTCACCCCGGGGACCTATAACCGTAGTATGCAGAGACTGATACATATTCGGCTTGGGCACAGCAATATAATCCTTAAATCGACCAGGAATAGGCTTCCATAAAGTATGAACAATACCAAGTACTCCGTAACAGTCCTTCACAGTATTTACAATCACACGTATAGCCAAAAGATCATATATTTGTTCAAAATCCTTATGCTGCATATACATCTTCTTATATATGCTGTAAAAATGCTTTGGTCTTCCAGCTATTTCCGCATCTATCTTCATCTCATTAAGCTTTTCTTGCAATGTTGTTATTATCTCGTCAATATCTTGCTCGCGCTCTTTCCGCTTTTTGGCTACCTTGTCTACTAAATCATAATAACCTTTTGGATCTATATAACGAAGGGAAATGTCTTCGAGTTCCCATTTTATTTTGGATATACCCAACCTATGTGCCAATGGTGCATAGATTTCCAGAGTTTCATAGGCCTTTTCCCTTTGCTTTTCTTCATTTACATATTCTAATGTTCTTAAATTATGCAGTCTATCAGCTAATTTTATAATTATAACCCTAATATCCCTGGCCATTGCAAGAAACATCTTGCGCAAGCTTTCCGCCTGCTGCTCTTCTTTGGTCTTATATTCTATGCGACCAAGTTTTGTAACTCCATCTACCAATTTCGCTATCTCCGGGCCAAATTCATCGGTTAACTCTTCTAATGTCACCCCTGTATCCTCTATCACATCATGGAGCAATCCTGCGGCAACCGTATCTGCATCTAGTCTTAAATCCATTAGAATGTGAGCCACTTGAACAGGATGAACTATATAGGGCTCGCCAGATGATCTGGTTTGCCCAGTATGGGCTTTTTCTGCAAAAGTATAGGCTTTTATTATTTTATCTACATTTTCTTCATTATATATCTGCATTGCTCTAGATTTTAATTCTTCCAACATGGCTCACACCCTCTCCACAGACAAGATATTTTATTAATTTACTCAATACTGGACTGAAGCCTTTACATCATATCCTTCCAGCATTTTTCTCCCATCCAAATAAGTAAGTTCTATTATAAATACAATTCCAACTACAATTCCACCTAATTTTTCAACCAATTTAGCAGTAGCTAGTGCAGTTCCTCCGGTTGCCAGCAAATCATCTGCTACTATGACCCTTTGTCCTGGTTTTATGGCATCCTTATGTATTTCCAAAGAATCTGTACCATACTCTAGCTGGTATTCATATTTAACAGTTTCTCCAGGTAATTTGCCAGGTTTGCGAACAGGAACAAATCCTACTCCCAAGCCATATGCCAAAGGAGCTCCTATTACAAATCCCCTAGCTTCAGGGCCTACAACTATATCGGCATTCTTATCCCTACAATATCCCACAAGTGTATCTATAGCACAATTATAGGCCTCCTTGTCCTTGAGAAGAGTAGTAATATCCTTAAAACTAACACCTTTCTTTGGAAAATCTGGAATTTCTCTTATCGTTTCTTTTAAATCCATGGCTAATCCTCCTTATAACTATGAGCTTTTTTGAAGCCCTGTCATCCAACCTATATAATATTTATATAATATACTTTCAGTCAACGGTCTGCTTGAAGGACAGGGATTGCAAACTATTTTTAAACATTGGGGCTTATCTAAAATATTTATAAAATTGAGTTCTTTAAATACTTCAAGCATTAGTCTAATCTGAAAACCATTTAATTTATACTTAAGCCCTGTGTTAATTTTCTGTGTAAAATGTTTATAGTCTTTCCATATATTATGATCGCTATAGGTTCTAAGCCATTTATACAAATATACAAAATGCTTTCGTTCTACAAAAAAGCAATCCTTCAAATCAGTCTGTGGAGCGGAAGATGATTTTACCACATATAAAACATCTTCCATATCATACCTAGTATCTAAGTTATAATAGGTTTTTATATCCTGCTCCAGCACAAATATCCTTGAATAGTAATGTAGCTGTACCCTATTAATATCTGGAGCCAATACTATGCTATTTATCCCAATTCCATCAGATTCATCAATTTCACCATATGATACATTAACATAATCTATTATATTATCATTTATAAATAGATTAAGTATCCTACCGCCATCTTGGGCATTATTTACTAGAAAAATATTACCTAATTTAGATTTTTTAAAATAATCTATGCATTCATCTAGTGTTATATCTCTATATATAGCATTATGCTGACGTTTTGAAGTATTATGATTATTATACAAGAAATTCGAATAAAAAGCATCAAAAAATTTAAAATAAAAGGAAGCAAGTATACCATCAACATAGCTTTCTCCCCCTATAAGGGGCTTTATAGACTTCACCTGAAATTGCAGCTTGGTCAAACCTCTCCATTCATTTTTTTCTAATATAACCAATATATCATTCTTTACATCTGTCTTTAACATATCATTTAGATGTCCCATTCCGAACGCTATCCCATCCCAGCATCTTTGTCCAAGCTGAATATTGAGTTTTAAATGCCTATTATCCTTCCCTACCATCCAACAATTGTCAATATCAGCATTTTCCAATAAGAAAACTGGGCAAGGATTACCTACACCAAATGGTGCCATCTTTTCTATCTCATTAACCAATCCAAAATTAACATCTCCATTTGACAAGGTCATATCATACGTATATCTTGGGATAAGCATATCATCTGAGATAGCCTCATCAGCATAACGATTAAGCCGCTCCCTTAACAAATCTATATTACGCTCTGATAAAGAAAAACCAGCCGCAAATTCATGGCCTCCAAACCTGTCAAAAAGATCATTACATGTTTTTAATGCTTCATATATATTAAAGCCTTTTATACTCCTAGCTGAACCTACTCCTGATTCACCATCAGTAGATATAAGTAATGTAGGTCTATTATAAAATTCGCTTATTTTAGATGCTGCAATACCTATAACTCCAGGATGCCAATCTCTGCCACCTATGACTATAACATTATCCAATCCCCATTTTTGCATAGTATCTATACTGTTTTTTGCTTCTCTGATTACCTTCTCCTCTATTTCTTGTCTATCCTTGTTATACTGATCTAACATAGTCGCAATTTCAACTGCGTTCTTCATATCATCTGAAGTTATAAGATGAAAACCATGGATTGCTGTATCCATTCTGCCAGCAGCATTCAGTCTTGGAGCCAGGCCAAAAGCTACCTGACCTGCAGAAATATCCTTATCCTTTAAACCACATACCTCTGCTAAAGCTGCTAAACCTATACATGGCATAGTATTTAATTTTTGCAGTCCTTTTGATACTAGTATCCTATTTTCATCTACTAACGGCACTACATCGGCTATTGTACCTACAGCAACAATATCTATATATTGCTCTACAGCCTCTTTTCCCCCCAAAGCATATATAATTTTTGAAGCTACACCTACACCGGCTAATTGATCAAATACACTACCACTGTCCCGTTTAGGATTGATAACTGCATATGCTTCAGGTAATTTATTATCATCTATATTATGATGATCTGTTACTATAATATCAAGATATAGTTCATTTGCATATACAACCTCTTCAAATGCATTTATACCGCAATCCACTGTAATAATAAGATCAGATCCTATTTCTGCTATATGCTCTATGGCATTTTTATTAAGACCATATCCTTCATCATAACGATTTGGAATATATACGTCGACATTTGCTCCTAAACTCTTCAGAAACAAGTACAAGATCGACGTAGATGTTATACCATCAACATCGTAATCACCATATATGGTAATATGCTCATGATTTTTTATAGCTTCATCTATTCTCTTTGTAGCCTTTTCCATATCAGATAATTTAAAAGGATCATCTAGATCATCTAGGGATGGATACAAAAAACATTTGGCTTCATCTATCTCTAATATACCCCTATTAACAAGCAGTCTGGCCATAGTATTTGTTATATTTAATTTCTCGCTTAAATTACATACCAAGTTTTCATTATCTTCTGAACAAACCGGTTCAAAAATAGCCATATGCATCCCCTTATACATAAGTTATATGTACAAAAGCTCCCATTCTCTATGGAAGCTTTTGTATACACAGTTCTTATCTATTTTGATACTGCAAGTTTTTCGTCTGCATCTTCTCCCCAAACAGCCCATAGCGGTCCTGCTATAAATATGGAAGAATAGGTTCCAGATATTAATCCTATTATAAGAGGAAGAGAAAACTCTTTGATAGACTGCACTCCTAATACATAAACCACAGTTATGGTAAACAATGTCGTCAAAGAAGTATTCAAAGTTCTAGGTAGCATTTCATTTATACTCTTATTTACAATATCTACCTTAGAAGATTTCCTACCATATCTCTTTGTATTTTCTCGTATTCTATCGAATACTACTATGGTATCGTTTATAGAATAACCAACAATAGTCAATATAGCAGCAACAAATGAACTGTTTACCTGCATTCTTGTAAGCACTACAAAGGAAAACATAATAAGCACATCATGAATTAGAGCAACTATTGCAGCTACCCCGGACTTTAATTCAAACCTTATCCATACATAGACCAGTATTAACCCCCAGGCAATAAGTATGGATTTTATGGCATTTAGAGTGAGGGCCTTTCCCACTGAAGGTCCTACCATATCTATATTTATATCTTCATTTGCAATGCTATATTTATCCTTTAGTCCCTGTGTAATCTCTTGTTCGATTTCTTGATGATTATCAGTTAGTTTCATACGAATAACCACATCTTGATTCTTGTCCCCTGCATAGGATATATCGCCTTCACCCTCTGCATCAGAGACAATCTTTTGTACATCTGAAATATCGTACTTCTGACCTAAATTTGCATATATTATTGCACCACCAGCAAAGTCTATACCATAATTAAGACCTTGTACTCCTAAAGCTATAAGACCAGCAATTATGATAATCAACGAAACTACTGCAGCATATTTTGATATATGCACAAATTTTATCTCCATCTATATCCCTCCCATTAAGCTCCATATAGTTTTTTGTTGCTCGAATTTAATCCTACAACCAAATGCATAACATATTTAGTAAAAGTAATTGCAGTCAACATACTTACCAAAACACCTATTATAAGGGTTTTTGCAAATCCCTGTATAGGACCTGTACCAAATATCCATAAAACTATACCAGCTATAATGGTAGTTATATTGGAGTCAAATATGGCACTAAATGCCTTATGAAATCCAGAATCTACTGCAGATTTTATAGTCTTCCCCACCTGCATCTCTTCCTTTATACGTTCAAAAATAATAACATTCGCGTCTACCGCCATACCTACTGAAAGAATTATACCAGCGATACCAGGAAGAGTCAGAGTAACCTGTGTAGCTGAAAGTATTATAAGCACCAACAAAATATAGAGGACAAGTGCCATATCAGCTACAAGACCAGGAAGCCTATAGTATATAAGCATAAACAAAAGCACTACAGCTGTCCCTATTAGTCCTGCCTTTATGCTCCGTGTCAATGCATCGGAACCAAGAGTTGCACCTATGGTTCTTATCTCTATCTGTTCTAGTTCTACAGGCAAAGCACCACTTTCTATCAAATTAGCTAACTTTTTAGCTTCTTCTATATTCTCCATACCTGTGATTTGACCGCTCCCGCCCAATATGGCCGTTTGAACTGTAGGAGCTGATATTACATTGCCATCTAGCTCTATCTTTATAGTCTTGCCGATATTATTTTTGGTAGCTTCTCCAAATGCTTTAGCCCCATCCTTATAAAGTTCAAACATTACTACTGGTTGGTTTCCTTCTCCATACCCAGGCTGCGCATTTTTTATATCCTTACCGCCTATAATCTCATTACCTTCTGAATCAATGAATTTCAATACTGCAGGCTTTGACAATATATTAGCTACTTCTCTAGGATCCTTTACACCTGGTATTTCTACCCTTATCCATTTATTACCCTGTTTTGCAATGGTAGCCTCATTTTGATTTTCCTTATCCAGTCTGTTTCTCATAACCCGCATTGCGCCTTCTATTTGAGTATCCTTATTAGGTTCATTAGGATCTACCTTTGCTTCATATATTACATATAGTCCACCCTTTAAGTCAAGGCCTTGTTTAATCTCTTTTGTAACGGGTGATATATCATATATACCAATGGACATACCATTTAATGCAATATATCCTACCAAGCCTATTAGCAGAATAATCACAAAAAGTGAAATGATATTTTTTGTCTTCATCCGCTTCGTCCCCCTTATTGTATACTACTTCGTCATTATATTACTTTAAAGTTTATCAGTCAATAGAGTCGAGCATCTCCAATGCCTTGATGGCCAATGCACACTCCAGTCTTTTCTTTTCCATCTCGCAGCCTAGTTTATATGGTTTTTTTATGCCACCAGTGAAATGATAGCTGTTAGCCACACATCCCCCACTGCAGTAAAATTTAGCCCAACATTTGCTACAGTCTTCCTTGGTAAAAACATTATTACCTCTAAATTTTAACTGCATGTCTGTATCAAAAGTACCTTCATTTACATTACCCATCTTAAAGTTCTTCTCGCCTACAAATTGATGACATGGATATATGTCCCCTTGAGAAGCAACTGCCACATACTCATTCCCAGCACCGCATCCTAAAGCCCTTTTGGCAGCACAAGGTCCTTGATTTAAATCCACTTGGAAGTGAAAAAAATTAAATCCCTGACCTTTACGACGTCTGTTAATATATTCTTTAGTAAGATTATCATAGCTTTTAAATATTCGAGGCAGATCTTCCTCACGTATGCTATAATCCTCTTCTTCAGGAGCCACTACCGGTTCTATGGATATCTGTTTAAAACCACAATCGGCTAAATGCAGAACATCTTGGTCGAAATCTAAATTATGCTTTGTAAATGTACCCCTTACATAGTAATCATTTTGATTTCTAAGTTCAGCCAACTTCTGGGCCTTATCTATGATGGCTTCATAACTCCCCTTACCGTTTAATGTCTTACGCATAGCATCATGTATCTGTGGTCTCCCATCTATACTTATAACAACATTTACAAATTCCTTGTTTATATAATCTATAATTTCATCATTCAGTAGCACACCATTGGTAGTAACTGTGAATTTAAATGTTTTTCCCGTTCTCTTTTCCAGTTCTCTTCCATAGGATACTACTTGTTTGACCACATCAAAATTCATAAGAGGTTCGCCACCAAAAAAATCCACTTCAAGATTTTTTCTATTCCCTGAATGAGATATCAAAAAATCCAAGGCATTTCTTCCAGTTTCAAAATCCAGCATCCCTCTCTCTCCGTTAAATGAACCAGTAGATGCAAAACAATATCCACATCTCAAGTTGCAATCATGGGCAGCATGAAGACACATAGCCTTAACTACTGGTGGACCAGCTACATAGGGAATAGTATCGCCCCATTCAGAATATAGCATATCCTCCTTAATAAGCTGTCTTAATTCATCTATACCTTCTGTCAAATCTTTCTTATCATACTTATGTGATAAGGAAGAAAACACCTTGTCCAATTCAAATTCAGGTCCGTAATCCAGAAGATCCCATATCATGTCATCTATAACATGCACTGCCCCACTATTTACATCTAGCACCATTTTTATGTCATTTACTTCAAACTTGTGTATCATCCAATATCCCCTTTAGCAAAAATTTTATAATATATTGACCAATCATAAAACATATAAGCGATATAGCAGGCAAATCCGCCATATCGCCTATTTAGACAGTTATCTCTGACAGCTTTGATTTGCTACCGTGCAGGAAGTTTTACAAGCTGATTGGCAAGATGCTTGGCATTCTCCGCAACCGCCCTTTGATAAACTCTCTTTTAAATTGCCCTTATGCAAAGTCTTAATATGCTTCACAATAGTCTCCTCCTTCATGTATAAATATCGCATCTATTATAGCATAAAATACCTAGATAAAAAAGTATTTGTTATCATATCCTTTTAATGCGCAAAGCAAACTATTAAACTCGCACGACACTTCCATATGGACTCTAATTTTATGCAAATATAATATAATATTATATATTTACACCTATAATACCACCTATTGCACCTACTATAAAACCTAATAATACGTCTGATAGAAGAATGGAATCAAAACTTACATGATTGCTAAATAATATGCTTATAACAAAAGCCCATACAATATACAACCCGCCCGTAATGGCCCCTTTTATCCAACCTTTATTTTTACTTACTTTAGCTGGCAAAGCTGAACCTATGGCTATACTTATTACGCGGATAACCTGATTTACAGGACCTATAACATCCTCCCCTAGATTGGCGAATTTCATTATTATTGCAAATACTATAAAACATAGTAAAGTTATTATTACAGCCAGTAAAGAGCCTTTAAGAATCAGTAATGTATTATTTACCTGACCATCTCTCTTCATCACTGCCACCCCTTTTTCATTTCCTAGTTCAATTTATGCATTATAAACTAAAAATATGATAAAAGGGAATAATGAATATCAAAAAAGGCCTGCCATATAGCAGGCCCTTGCATTTACCTCTAATCAGAAATAGGCTTTTCTACTTCTTTTATAGCCCATCTCTCTATTACCAGATTGACCTTATCTTTACCCACTTCTATAGTAAGAACATCATCTCTAATACCCACTACTTTTGCACAAATACCACCAATAGTAGTTATGTTATCTCCTACCTTTATAGAATTTAACATTTCAGTAGTTTCTTTTTCCCGCTTTTTTTGCGGTCTGATTATAAAAAAGTACATAATCACAAAGAAAAAAACAAGCGGCATCAAAAGTTGTGCTATAGCTGCACCTGTACTTATTGGCTGGCCCTCGGGATTATTTCCTGTTGGCATAGACTTTCCTCCTTATATAGTTTATTTTTCATATGATTATTAAAACTGCCTATATATTTATTCAACATGCTTGCAAAAAATCCTTTATTAATCAGGATATTTTTTTATAAATTCATTATAAAACTCAGGCAAGCTATCATCCATTATTGACTGTCTTATCTGTTTCATCAAATGGAGTAGATATCTAAGATTATGTATACTAGCTAAAATCGCCCCTAATATCTCTCCCGCCTTTATTAAATGGCGTATATATGCACGGGTAAAATTTTGACAGGCATAGCAGTCACATTCCGGATCCAATGGAGTAAAATCTCTCTCATATGTAGCATTCCTTATCACCAATTTACCTTGACTAGTCATCACCGTACCATTTCTAGCAATCCTGGTAGGTAGCACACAATCAAACATATCTACTCCTCGCATAACCCCTTCTATAAGACAATCAGGTGAACCAACCCCCATGAGATAACGCGGCTTATTGTTTGGCATCATAGGTACTAAATATTCAAGCATATCGTACATCAATGGTTTTGGTTCTCCAACGCTAAGCCCGCCTATACCATAACCTGGCAAATCAAGGGATAATATCTCTTCAGCACTCTTCTTGCGTAGATCCTTATATAGGTTTCCTTGAATTATGCCAAATAAAGCCTGGTCATCCCTGCCATGGGCTTTTTTACATCTCTTCGCCCAATTAGTCGTCCTGTCCACAGCCTCTTTTGCCTGCTCATACTCACATGGATATGGTGTACACTCATCAAATGCCATTATAATATCGGCACCTAGTGCGTTTTCTATCTCCATGGCCTTTTCAGGTCCAATGAAATGTGCTGAACCATCTAGATGGGATTTAAAATGCACCCCCTCATCCTCTATTTGCCTAAGATCAGCAAGACTGAACACTTGAAATCCGCCACTATCGGTGAGTATGGGGCGATCCCAGTTCATAAATTTGTGCAACCCTCCCGCCTCTGCCACTATATTATGCCCTGGGCGCATATATAGATGATAGGTATTTGCAAGTATTATTTGAGCCCCTATCTCTTTTAAATCTCTAGGGGTTACAGCCTTTACTGTAGCCTGGGTACCCACTGGCATGAATATTGGAGTATCAATATCTCCATGTGGAGTATGGAGTTTTCCTACCCTTGCCCCTGTCCTTTTGCATTCCTTTATTAATTCAAATTTAAAATCAAAACCCACCTTGTTCCTCCTTTGTCTTAAAAGATAAACATTGCATCCCCAAAGCTAAAGAATCTATATTTCATATCTACTGCAGTTTTGTATATGGATAATATCTCTTCTCTACTGGCTAAAGCACTTACCAGCATTATAAGAGTAGACTGGGGCAAATGAAAATTGGTTACAAGACCATCTATAATTTTAAATTTATAGCCCGGGTATATAAATATATCAGTCTCACCACTGCCTGCATGTACATACCCATCCTCTCCTCCTATGGTTTCAAGAGTTCTACAGGACGTAGTACCTACGGCTATTACACGCCCGCCTCTTTTTTTAGTATTGTTTATCATATTAGCTGCCTCTTCTGTTACATGATATATCTCAGAATGCATCTTATGCTCCTCTATGTTGTCCACCTTCACTGGTCTAAATGTACCCAATCCCACATGAAGTGTAATATGAGCAATATCTATTCCTATATTATGGATTTCATTTAAAAGCTCTTCAGTAAAATGGAGCCCCGCAGTTGGTGCTGCCGCTGAACCATCATATTTTGCATACACTGTTTGATATCTATCCCTATCCTTGAGAGGTTCATGAATATATGGAGGCAGAGGCATTATACCTATTTTATCCAATACTTCTTCAAAGATACCCTCATATTTAAACTTCACTATACGACCACCTGCATCGGTAGTATCTATAATCTCCGCCTTTAAAAGGCCATCGCCAAATACAAAAACAGTTCCTATCTTGGCTCTTTTACCTGGTTTTACTAATACCTCCCAAATATCATCTTCCTTTTGATTTAAAAGGACAAATTCCATTTTTCCACCAGTATCTTCCCTATTGCCCAAAAGCCTTGCGGGTATGACCTTTGTATCATTTATCACCAAGCAGTCACCAGGCCTTAAATATTCTACTATATCCTTAAAGACCCTGTGCTCTACATTCTTAATTTCCCTGTTATAAACCAGTAGACGTGATTCATCCCTTCTATCGGCAGGATGTTGTGCAATTAGCTCTTCTGGTAAATAATAATCAAAATCCGATACTTTCAAAAACATCGCCACCTATCCTTCATAAGGTATATTAAAATGTTTGTATCCAAGGGGAGTAGCTATCCTTCCCCTAGGAGTTCGGGCAATAAACCCAAGCTGCAATAGATAAGGCTCATATACATCCTCTATGGTATTTGCCTCTTCGCCAGTCGAAGCTGCCAAGGTATCCAATCCCACCGGACCTCCGCCAAATTTTTGAATTATCGTCATAAGCAGCTTCCTATCTATATCATCCAGTCCAAGTTTATCTATCTCCAGCATATTTAACGCCTGTTTTGCAATATCAAGGGTAATTATACCGTCACCCTTTACCTGGGCATAATCGCGTACTCTTTTTAACAGCCTGTTAGCTATCCTCGGCGTTCCCCGTGATCTTGCAGCTATTTCGCAAGCGCCTTCCTTCTGTATTGGAATATCTAGTATATTTGCTGAGCGAATAACTATCTCTGCCAATTCATCTTTGGTATACAGCTGTAACCTATCTATTATACCAAATCTATCCCTCAAAGGTGAAGTAAGCATACCAGCCCTAGTGGTTGCACCTATTAGCGTAAATCGAGGTAAATCCAAACGTATGGATCGTGCGCTTGGACCCTTACCTATTATTATATCCAACGCAAAATCTTCCATAGCAGGATATAAAATTTCTTCTACACTGGCATTTATACGATGTATTTCATCTATAAAAAGTACATCCATGTCCCCTAAATTGGTAAGTATGGCTGCCAAATCTCCTGTTCGCTCTATAGCAGGTCCTGATGTAATCCTTATACCTACTCCCAATTCGTTAGCTATTATATTTGCCAACGTAGTCTTTCCGAGCCCTGGAGGTCCATATAATAGCACATGATCGAGGGCCTCTCCCCGCTCCTTAGCCGCTTTTATAAATATATTCAGTTTTTCTTTGGCCTTTTCCTGTCCTATGTATTCCCCAAGAGTCCTAGGCCTTAGATTTTGTTCTACTTCCTGATCCTCTACCAGCATAGTAGAGGATATAATGCGATCCTGCAATCTACTTCCTCCCATTATTTAAGGTTGTTTAAGTTCTTAAGGGCCATCTTTATCAATGTAGCAGTATCCCTATCTTTAGTGTCTATACCCTTAAGGGCACTTTGTATCTCCGGCCTGCCATATCCTAATACACTAAGCGCTTCCACTACTTCAGACAGTGTACCATTCATATCCATTGACTGTACATCGGCGTTTTCATTGATTAAAAGCTCATTATCTATCTTGTCCTTTAATTCAAGTATAATCCTTTGAGCCGTCTTCTTTCCTACTCCTGGTGCCTTCGTAAGCATCTTTACATCTCCTGTTACTATGGAGAGGGCCAGCTGATCAGGGTTTAAAGTAGACAGTATAGCCATTGCCCCTTTAGGTCCTATACCTGATACGGTGGTAAGTTTGGTAAAAAGGTTTTTTTGTTGTTTGTCTATAAAACCATAGAGCTCCATAGCATCTTCCCTAACTATCAACCTGGTATATATCTTTATCATCTCTCCCGCCTTAGGAAGCCTATCAATTATTGATTGGGGAACAGTAATTGCATACCCCATGCCTCCCACATCAATAATTATCTCATCTTCGCCTACCTCTTCCAACACGCCGTTTATATATGCAAACATAAATAATCTCCTATTCCCTTATAAGTTTTTCCTGGGTGCCATATGAATGGGCATGGCAAACGCATATCGCCAAGGCATCAGCCGCATCGTCAGGTTTTGGAATGCACCTTAACCCTAATATCATCTTGACCATCTGCTGTACCTGATTTTTATCCGCTCGGCCATAGCCTACTACTGCCTGTTTTACCTGCAATGGTGTATATTCAAAAAGTGGTATTCCCTTTTTGGCGCCGGCCAATACTGCTACCCCCCTAGCATGTCCTATTGCTAAGGCAGTCTTAACATTTTTATTAAAAAAAAGTTCCTCTACCGCTATTGCATCAGGCTTGAACCTATCTATAAGCTCAACAACGCCATCATATATATTTACCAACCTGTTTTGCATCTCCATACCTGCTGGAGTAGTTACTGTGCCAAAATCTATTACCTGCATTTGATGGTTTTCTACCTCTACCACTCCATACCCCAATATAGCCATACCAGGGTCTATTCCCAATATAATCATATAATATGAAATTCACCTTCATCATCAAATATTTGCTATAGTGCTATAATAAATATTATGTCTTTTATCCCCATATGTCAATAAAATAAATCTTATACTTTAAATTTACCTCTACTCCACCCCTCTGAAAAAATGTCCCCTGGTAAAACCTGCTTCCTGTATTCTAGATACAATACCCTTCATATCATCTGGTATTTCAGCTTTAGGATTATCTAGCATAAACCTATGCAATCTCAAAATATTAGCCACATCCTCCTTATCCATTTCAAACCCATATATACCGTATATATCCACCTCTGTCCTTAGCATATCCTTCGTTTTATCAGCAACAAATAGTATTTTACTATTTAGTATCTCTGTATAGCATCTATAGATGCCTGTCCTCCTTAGGGGAAACTCAGCATTTTTTCTATCTATAAGTCTAAAATCCCCTTGCTTTAATGAGCAAGTCTTACAATCCTTTTTATCATTACCTACTGGGCAATGTTCTGTAATCATAAGGGGTATGCGACCAAACGTTATAATTTCACAAGGCATTTGTGCAATACTAGTTATATCACGAATCTCATTTATATTTAATTCTGGAGACAATACTACACCTTTTATCCCCATATCCTCGAGCAGCCTTATCGAGTAATTATTAAAAACATTCAATGAAAAATCAACAATAATGTTATTTATTCCCCTATGCTGCAAAAATTCTATCATACCAATATTACCTGCACCATATTGATCAAACATGGACCATATATCCACATCAAGATTATTTAGAAAATTTATATCTTCCATTCTAGTAATCCTTGGCAGCATTAGCCTTGTTACGATACCTTGCGCCTTATAAAGATTTAATATCTCTTTTAAGTATCCAAAGTCAAATCTCCAATTATTGGGGCAAAGCACTATACCGTCTACTAGTTCTAAGATATTTTTATCATCTATAAGTTCATCTGTATAAAGGAAAAGATTGGGCTTTTTTTCCATCCCTTTTTCACCAATTGTATTTTGCTTATTCCCATCATTATTATCATTGCAGTAAATAGGCGTAGCACTTATTATCCGTTTTTTTATAAGTTCATCAGTAGCCATGCGCCTTAATTTGTTTATTTCCGATATGGGCATAAAAATATTTTTATCCGCATCAATATCAATATCCATAAGCTCAAATGGCGTATCTCCAAGCTTTGAAAGCTGCGCTACTATGTCATCCATGGTAACAGGCCTTTTTTTAGCAATCTCAACGTATTGGCTGCTCTTACCTATACCTGTAATATGCTTATCATCCGTTATAAACAGTGTTGCCCTCTCACCTATTTTAAATCTACCTGTCATAGAAATAGGTATTTTCCTACCATAGTGATTCTTAAAACTTTCCTTAGCAAAACTTAACTGGGATATGGAAGACGTCCTCCATATCTTTACGCCCCTTTTAAGGCGTTTTTTCGTTTCTATGCTGACTTTTTGGCCAGCTTGGGCTATATTTACATCTCGGTCTTCTACTCGTATACACGATACTGTTTGACCACAATTTTTCCCATCATCTATCCAAAATTCTATACCATCACCTATTTGGATAGTATTCTTGAGACAAATATCTATCCAGTCTTTTTTTTGATTTTCCACATCTCCTAAGTATAGACCCCAGTTATTTGGTTTTTGATTGCATATCATATCTCGGTTTTTTGTACCGAAATAATATCCGTTGCTGAAACCGCCTCTGTTAAAAATCTGCATAAGTTCTTCTTTACCCTTACTAGAATAATCACTATCAAGCATTTTTCTATACTCCCTAGTAACTACAGCTACATATTCAGGTCTTTTCATCCGCCCTTCAATTTTTAGCGAAGTAACTCCAGACTTTATAACGTCACTAAAAAAATCATAGCTACATAGATCCTTTGGACTCATCAAATAGCCCTCTGTTTTTAGCTTTTTTTCTTTATTATATTCTATAAGTCCATATGGCAACCTACAAGGTTGTGCACACATACCTCGATTACCACTCCTCCCGCCTATCACGCTGCTCATTAAACACTGGCCTGAATAGCATATGCATAAAGCACCATGTATAAATATCTCAAGTTCTATATCGCTATGGTCTGATATATAACTTATTTCATCTAATGTAAGTTCTCTTGAAAGTACCACCCTTTTAAATCCTAAATTTTGGAGCATTTGCACCCCTTCAATATTGTGTACCGTCATTTGGGTGCTTCCATGCATAGGCAACCCTGGGAAATCGCGGGAAATTATATGGGCAACCCCTAGGTCCTGTATAATAATCCCGTCTATATGATTAGCATAGAGAAATTCAATATATCCCCTTAACTTATCTAACTCCTTAGTTTTTATCAATGTATTCAATGTTATATATACCTTTACTCCATATAGATGTGCATAGTCTATAGCCTTTATCATAGACTGCTCGTCAAAATTATTTGCATATTGTCTTGCGTTGAATTTATTTCCACCTATATAAACAGCATCTGCTCCATTTTGTACCGCTGCAACAAGTGCATCAAAGCTCCCTGCGGGAGCTAAAAGTTCAATGTTTTTAGGCATCTAAAATTACCTCCGATTATTTTTATCAATATTCATTCATACAGACATTTGTATTGTACAGTATCTTCCATATCTTCACAACCTTTTTCCCTGCCTTTTTTTAATTCATAATATGAAAATAAATAATACAAAAATCTATTTATACCATTAAATCATTGTAGTTATTATTTATAGATTAAAAATTTTTATTATATATTGTTGCATATTTATTCATTTAGTTGTATAATTATGTGTATCATCAGTTATGGAGGTTTTTTATATGTCTAAAAAAGAAAAAGTAGTATTAGCCTATTCTGGAGGATTGGATACATCCATTATAATTCCCTGGCTAAAGGAAAACTATGATGTAGATGTAATAGCAGTGGTTGGTGATGTGGGGCAAGGGGATGAGCTGGAACCATTAAAGGAAAAGGCTATAAAAAGTGGGGCCAGCAAGATATATATAGAAGATTTGAAAAAGGAATTCGTTGAAGACTTCATATTTCCTGCCTTGAAGGCGGGAGCTGTATATGAAGGTAAATATCTATTAGGCACTTCCCTAGCCCGCCCAATAATAGCAAAGCGTCTAGTAGAAATTGCAGAGAAGGAAAATGCTGTTGCAATTTGCCATGGTGCTACCGGAAAGGGCAATGACCAGGTGAGATTTGAACTAACAATCAAGGCACTAAATCCTAATATAAAAATAATTGCTCCCTGGCGTATATGGGATATAAAATCTAGAGATGATGCAATTGATTATGCAGAAGCAAGGGGAATTTCCATACCTGTAACCAAAAAACATCCCTATAGCATGGATAGGAATTTGTGGCACCTAAGCCATGAAGGGGGAGATCTTGAAGATCCATGGAATGAACCCAAAGAACACATATGTCTCATATGTACTCCTCCTGCAAAAGCACCTGACAAATCTGAATATGTAGAAATAGAGTTTGAAAAGGGCATACCTACCAAATTAAACGGTATAGCCTATGATGGTATATCTATCATAGAAAAATTGAACCAAATAGGTGCAAAACACGGCATAGGCATATCTGACATGGTAGAAAATAGACTCGTAGGCATAAAATCTAGAGGTGTATATGAGACGCCTGGAGGCACAATATTATATAATGCCCATGATTGTTTAGAGAGCATAACACTGGATAAGGACACATTCCATTTTAAGAAATATATATCTCTAAAATTTGCTGAACTGCTATATGACGGTAAATGGTATACACCCTTAAGAGATGCGATATCTGCATTTATAGACAGCACCCAGCAAACTGTAACCGGTACAGTTCGATTAAAATTATACAAAGGCAATATAATACCTGCAGGAATTAAATCTCCCTATTCCCTATATAGCGAGGAGCTGGCTACCTTTGGAGAAGATGAACTGTATAATCAAAAGGATGCCGAAGGATTTATAAACCTATTTGGATTACCCCTTAAAGTAAATGCAATGATGAAACAAAATATACAAAAGGACTGATATATATGAAATTATGGGGAGGACGTTTTCAAAAAGAAACCGTTGATAAAGTAAACCAATTTAATTCTTCAATAAATTTCGATTATAAACTATATAAGCAGGATATATATGGGAGTATCGCCCATGTACATATGTTGGCTAAACAACATATCATATCCCAGCAGGATAGTATATCTATATGCGATGGGCTCATGGGGATATTGAATGATATAGAAGATGGGAAAATACAATTTGACAGTCAAGCAGAAGACATACACAGCAATATAGAAAGTCTGCTTATAGAGCGCATAGGAGATGTGGGGAAAAAACTACATACTGGTAGAAGTCGTAATGATCAAGTTGCATTAGACACAAGAATGTATGTAAAGGATCAAACAAAGGAAATAATCTACTTGCTAATAGATTTGGAAAAAAACCTACTCTCCATTGCAAATGGGAATAAAAATTCAATAATGCCTGGCTATACACATATGCAAAAGGCTCAGCCCATTACACTATCCCATCATATCCTTGCATACTTTGAAATGTTTAAACGGGATATAGAAAGGCTAAATGACTCCATTTCAAGGGTAGATGTACTTCCCCTTGGTTCTGGGGCCCTAGCCACCACTACATATCCCCTTGACAGATATATGGTAGCTAATAAACTAGGTTTTAAGGAGATCTCTTCAAATAGTCTAGATGCAGTAAGCGACAGGGATTTTGTCATAGAGCTTCTATCATGCTGCTCAATTATAATGATGCACCTTAGCAGATTCTCTGAAGAACTCATCCTATGGTCTACAGATGAGTTTGGGTTTATAGAATTGGATGATGGCTATAGCACCGGAAGCAGCATAATGCCCCAAAAGAAAAATCCTGATGTATTAGAACTTATAAGGGGCAAGACAGGTAGAGTATATGGCAACCTAATAGCTATGCTAACCATCATGAAGGGCTTGCCGCTAGCCTATAATAAGGATATGCAAGAAGATAAAGAGGCCCTATTCGATACTGTGGATACGGTTAAAAACTGCATTGACATATTTAATTGTATGATAACAACAACAACTTTTAACACACAAAATATGCTTAACCAAGCTGCTAAAGGATATATAAATGCCACCGATGCAGCAGATTATCTTGTTAAAAAGGGACTACCATTTAGAGATGCACATAAAGTTATAGGCCATTTAGTATTATATGCCATGGACCAAAACAAGACATTAAATGAGTTGTCAAAGGATGAGTTTAAGAGCTTCTCTCCTATGTTTGATGAAGATATACTAGATACCTTATCACTTGATAAATGTGTAAATGAAAGGAAATTGCCTGGAGGTCCTGCCCCTGTTACTGTTGAAGAATCAATTAAAAGAGGTTATAAATGGATAGAAAAAGCAGAGGAACTCCTCATCTGAGAAGTCCTCTGTTTTTTATTGTCTTATCTGTCCATTACCATATATGACATACTTAGTAGTAGTAAGCTCTTTAAGTCCCATAGGCCCCCTTGCGTGGAGTTTTTGGGTGCTTATACCTATTTCGGCACCAAATCCAAACTGGAATCCATCGGTAAATCTGGTGGAGGCGTTTACATATACCGCTGCAGCATCTACCATATCCAAAAAATAATTGGCAGCAGAATAGTCGTTTGTGACAATGGCCTCAGAATGCCCGGTACCATATTTATTTATATGTTCAACGGCATCATATATATCATCTACTACCTTTATGGACATTATATAATCCAAATATTCGGTATACCAATCCTCTTCATTAGCCGGTTCTACTTGAGGAACTATTTCCATTGTCTTTGCGCAGCCTTTGATTCTTACCCCTTCATGCTTTAGACGATCTACTATTTGGGGCAAAAATATATTAGCCACATCCCTATCTACCAGCAACTTTTCAGCAGCATTACATACCCCAGGCCTTTGAGCCTTTGCATTTACTATTATGTCGCTGGCCATATCAAAACTAGCAGCACTATGAACGTATATATGACAATTTCCTACTCCGGTCTGTATCACAGGGATAGTAGATTCTTCAACTACCGTTTTTATAAGTCCAGCACCCCCCCTTGGTATGAGAGCATCAATGTAATCATTTAAACGCATAAATTTTTTTGTAGTTTCTCTATCCGTATCTTCTATGAGCTGTATGCTCCCACGGGGGATACCATTATCATAGGCCGCCCTTGTCAAAACATCTATAATTGCTTTATTAGAATTGATGGCTTCAGAGCCTCCCTTTAATATAACAGCATTACCTGATTTTATACATAATCCTACAGCATCGGCCGTTACATTTGGCCGTGCCTCATATATAATACCTATTACGCCTAATGGTACCCTTCTTTGCCCTATCATAAGGCCATTAGGACGTTTCCACATTGATACTACCTCTCCTATGGGATCAGGAAGGCTTACTATTTGTCTTAGCCCTTCAGCCATATCATTTAGCCGTTCCTCATTCAATTGCAACCTGTCTACCAAAGCTTCTGCTCTTCCCTTTTGTTTAGCCATTTCAACATCTTTTTTATTGGCCTCTAACACATGATTCATATCTCCTAAAAGGGCATTAGCCATCGCTTTAATGGCATTATCCTTAACATTTGAGGATAGATTTCCTAATACCCTGCTCCCTCTTTTTGCCTGTTCGCCTTTGACTATCAAACTTTCCATATTGAAAATACCCCCAGTACATCTTATCTAACTATCCAGACTTTCAAGCATTGCCTCTACTTCCTCCAAGCTCTCCAATCCTATGCCATTCAGTATATGCATCTTTGTATCATCAGGGAGAAACTCCGTCTTTATATTGGTTTGCTTTATTATATCAAGCTGATCATTTTCTTCATTATATTTATATATAGCAACATATCCTTCTTCATCCCTCACCATATAATGAAGGGGACAATAGCTATCTATCTCCTTTTCGAGAGTAATATCATTCTTGGAAAAGTCCGTAACAATCCAATCACTATAGTTTTTTGCAAGTTCTTCTTTAGTAAGTCCAACAATTTCTTTTGGTGCAACAACCGTCTGAGTTGTTGTGTGCAAACAATAATTATATAATCGTTTGAAATGTATTTTTGCATTTAAGGAAACGGTCTTTGGCGATTGATTGCTGGCAGTAGAATCTGTGGCATTCAGTATAGCATTATTTTCTATATTATCAGGCCTCCTACCTGCAGAAAAACCCCTGTTATAGCCATATAAATATCCTGACACTGTAAGTGCAACTATGACTATAGCAACTAATATACTTACCTTTTTGTTGAGAAACACCATAATCCCTCCATATAAAAATAATTTGGGTTATAGTATTTCCACCTTTTTGTTATTTATACACTCTGTTAGAGATTAAAC
The DNA here is from genome assembly GCF_004138105.1 of Xylanivirga thermophila. Classification (NCBI taxonomy): domain Bacteria; kingdom Bacillati; phylum Bacillota; class Clostridia; order Caldicoprobacterales; family Xylanivirgaceae; genus Xylanivirga; species Xylanivirga thermophila. Next base: position 131,881 of record NZ_RXHQ01000004.1, read on the forward strand.
AATACAAATGCAGTGGATAGTGCCCCTACTGTAGTACCTAGAAAAAGTTCTTTATAGGTATGTCTTTTTAGATTTATCCTGGCCCAAAATACCATTGGAATAACTATTATTGCCCACCATGCATAACCGCCTATATAATATAATATAATCGTCAAAGGACCAGATACCCCACATGCATGACCACTTGCCTTTATCTTTAGTACCAGATTAAAAAAAGAAAGGGTTAGTCCCGAAACTAAGTATGAAAGAAAAATTTTTTTTACTATTTGGGGTGCATCATAGACATAGCACACTATAGTCCCTAGTACATACCCTAAAACTCCCATTATAAATGCCAGTTTACGTTCGCCCTTCCTACCCAATTTTTTTATAGAAGGAATTAAATTTTTAAGAGGATAGGCAAGTATTGGAATAATGACTAAAAAACCAATGCATACAAGATACCAATAGGGATTCACAAATAAATCCCTGTTCATAAAATAAACCCACGTAACTGTAGCTCCCGCCATTATGGGAACTACAGTTAACACACTTATAAACTTGGCCAGCTTTTGTTTTTTCATATATTTTACCACCAACCCACATTAACCTTTAAAACTCTTCTTATATCCATCATATGCCTTTGCAATCTCGATAAAACCAAGTGTATTTAGTTCTCCTATTACTATTTCGTGTATTTTAGATGAGGTTATGGTATCAGTACCAATATTATTTATTGAACGCTCTATTGCATGGGCTACCCTCTCTACATCTCCGTGAGTGAAGGGCATGTTAATTTCATCTGAAACCCTCTCTAGTGTAAGTTTTATCTTATCAATTTCAAAATCTTGCGTTCTTCCGTCCCGTTTTATTACCTTCATATCCATCCCCTCCTAACTAAATTATACCACAAAAAAAGTGGCTGGTCAGCCACAACATAAAATTTATTTTTACTCATCCACCTCTAAGTTATGGTAGATATTTTGTACATCATCATTATCTTCAAGGTTTTCAACAAGAGATAGGACTTTTTCTGATTTTTGTTCATCTAGCTTTACATAATTCTGAGGTATCATCTCAACTGCTGCAGAAATAAATGTATAGCCTGATTCTTCTAATTGGTTACGTACAGATGAAAAATTGCTAGGATCTGTAATGATTTCAAGGGCATCCTCTTCTTCCTTTATATCCTCTGCACCTGCATCAATAGACAACATCATAAGCTCATCTTCATCGATATCATCCGTTCGCTCTATAACTATAAGGCCTTTGCGGTCAAACATCCACGCGACACATCCAGTAGCTCCTAAACTTCCACCACTTCTATCGAAAAGGTGGCGTACTTCGCTTGCTGTACGATTTCTATTATCGGTAAGTGCTTCTATTATAATAGCAACTCCTTCGGGACCATAACCCTCGTATATTACTTCTTCATAATTTACAGAATCCAATTCTCCTGAAGCTTTTTTTATGCTCTTCATTATATTATCATTTGGCATATTAGCAGCCTTTGCCTTGGCAATAACATCTTTTAATCGTGAATTTGTCTCAGGGTCGCTCCCGCCTTCCTTAACTGCAACTGCTATCTCACGACCTAATTTTGTAAATATTTTTCCCCTTTGGGCATCGGTCTTTTCCTTTTTACGTTTTATATTTGCCCATTTTGAATGTCCTGACATACAGATTTTTACCTCCCATTCTGATAAATCTTTTATATAATATCATATCTTTTTACCTATGTAAAGTGTAGTGTTTTTAATTAATCAGCCTTGGGAACTAAGTTTAACACCTTTTCCTTGTCATCTATATTAACATAATAATCCGGCACATTTCCAACTATTATAGTTTCAGTGATAGGTACCCTGGTAGATACATACACTACCTCGCTTGATAATGGCACCACTACCTTTACCTGGGTTTTCATGTCCAGATATATCTTGTGTCTTGTCTGATTTATACCGGCATTTTCAAATTCAGTAGCAAAATCGCTTGATACGGATCCCATGGGTATTATCTTTACTTTTATATTCGGTCCCATACCTGCAAGAAGATTGCTTCCAAAGACCGTACCTAGTGGTATATCTATACCATCATCCCCCAGGGTTGTTATCTCCTGCTGAGCATAACTGGATGCTTGAGCGCCAAGTAAATTCATCTTAACAGTATTTGCCTGTATCATTGCAATATTTCCTTCTTTATCAGTCAATACATTTACAAGATCAGTATAATTAATATCTGATCCTAGGATCTTCTCTACTGAATTATTCATAGCTTGAGTTGCTATATATCTTACCTTTGCCTCCGACATGGCTATAAGGGTATTCTTTATTCCCCTATCTATAAATATAAATATGCCTATACCAGCTAATATTATTAATGTAATAATTATCGGCACCATACCTTTTTTAGCTTTTCTTATTCTTCTTGCCATATTTATCACTTCCCCATTATAATTTATATGCTATAATATATAAAAGCTTTCAATAAAAGAGTATAAAATTATACATGGGCTATCGGATTATATGTAATAAAGGAAGAATAGTGTTAAATACCATATAACTTAATAAATTTTTAATAATATATTAATTCTACAATGAAAGTTAATATGCTATAATAATAACAACTTAAATCTAATAGTTGTATTTTTTAATGGAGGTATGAAATGAGTAGGCAAAAAAAAGAGCCTAAAAAACAGCCTAAGAAGCAATCTAGTTTCCCTTTGGCTGTATTGGTAACTACGCTAAAAATGTTTTTGATTCTTATAGTGCTCATATTCTTTGCAGGATTCGGCGCTGCCCTTGGTGTAGGAAAGGCATACTTGGATTCTACACCCGAACTTGATATATCTAGGATAGAAAATCAAAGTCAAACATCATTTATCTATGATAAGGATGGCAAACTTATAACTGAATATTTTGGTTTTGAAAATAGGGTATGGGCTCCATTAAATGAAATTCCAGACGCTCTTAAAGATGCAGTTATATCCACTGAAGACGTCAGGTTTTATAAGCATCATGGTCTAGACTATAAACGCCTTGCAGGTGCCTTTATCAATAACCTCAAAAACGAGTCCATACAAGGCGGGAGTACTATTACTCAGCAACTTATAAAGCTCAGTATGCTAACACCTGAAAGAACATACAAAAGAAAGATTCAGGAGGCATATTTAGCCTTACAACTTGAAAAAAAATATTCCAAGGATCAGATACTTGAGGCTTACCTAAATATAATTCCCCTTGGTCAATCTAATTATGGAGTAAAAGCAGCAGCAAAGGATTATTTCGGCAAAGAGCTTAAAGATTTAACCTTACGAGAATGTGCAGTACTTGCAGGACTTACACAAAATCCATCTAAATATGATCCAAGGAGAAATTTAACTCCTGTTGAAAAGGGTGGCCGTGCTAAGCCTGAATGGACATATAAAAGAGCGAATACAGTCCTTAAGCGCATGTACCAAAATGGGCGTATATCAGAAGAAGAATACAACAAGGCAAAATTCGATGAAAATAATACCAGCCTTGATAATTCCCAATTGGCGATAAAGGAAAAATCTGAAAATAGAGGTATGTATTCTATGCCATATTTTATAGAATATGCAATATATGACGTTAGGGATAAACTTATGATTCAAAATGGCTGGAAGGGCGATGAAGGACGTAAAAAAGCTGAAAAAATGATATATGCAGGCGGACTAAAGATATATACAACTGTAGACGCTGAAATGCAAAAAAAAGTTGAAGATGCAGTATATAACTATGAAAATTTACCTAAATTTGCAAATGCCAAAGATAATGTAAGTAGCCAGGGCGTACCACAGCCGCAGATTGCAGCAGTTGTGATTGATCAACATACAGGTGAATTACGCGCTATAGTGGGGGGCAAACAACCTCCTGTCGGTAGGCGAGAATTAAACAGGGCATTTATGTCCAAGCTACCCCTTGGTTCATCCATAAAACCTTTGGCAGTATACGGACCTTTCATTGAGGCCGGCTATCCGGGAGGCATTATATTCGAAAACATTCCTATAAAAATTGATGGTTGGAACAGTAAAAGGGGGTATCCAGACAACTACGAAGGCGGAGGCTATACAGGACCCACCGATGTTAGAACTGGAATCAGAAAATCCCTTAACATAGTGGCAGGAAAAATAGTAGCTGAACCAAACCGTTTGGGCCCTCAATATTCTGCTAATAAACTCGTGGAAATGGGAATAGATTCAAATGACATACCAGGCTATCCAGATGATCCTTCCCCTGCAGCATTAGCTCTTGGTACGCATGGGAATAATATGGTAGAAGTAGTAGCTGCATATGCTTCTATTGCCAATAATGGTGTATACCAAGAACCAATATCATTCACACGGGTGCTGGATAAGGATGATAATGAAATCTTAAATACCTCATCACAGATTAAAAGAGTGGTATTTAAAGAAAGCACAGCCTTTATACTAACCGATTGGATGGAAGATGCTGTCCAGCATGGTACTGGTACACGAGCGCGTTTTAAATTTCCTATGCATATAGCTGGTAAAACAGGTACAAATGATAGCTATCGCGGTGTATATTTTGCAGGTTTTACTCCATATTATACGGCATCAGTATGGATTGGGCATGATGATTTTAGACCGTCATTCCGAAAAGGATCTAGCGGTAGTGTCTATGCTGCCCCTTTGTGGCGAGCTATTATGGAGCCTATACATGAAGGGCTGGAAAGTAAACCCTTTTATGACAGTGTTCCCGATGACGTTGTAAAGGTAACAGTATGTGGCATATCCGGTATGTTGCCAAATGGGGATTTATGCAAAGATCATCTGGTAACCGAATATTTCCCTAAAGATGCAGTACCAAAAGAAGTTTGTAACTGGCATAAAAACTTAACTGTATGTAGCGTTTCTGGAAAACTTCCTACTCCTTATTGTCCAGAAGAAAATATAGTAAGCAAACCGGTAATTGTACTACCTAAAGATTCACCATATAGACAATTATCCGATGAGCAACTTCAAAAATATATCCCTGGTGCATTTAGGGATATGATTAATTCGGATATGTTGAGTTACGAAAATGAGCAAGATGCACAATATTTTTGTCCCATCCATAATAAAGCATGGAAGGATAATGAAAATAAAAATAACTCCCTAATCAAACAAGCTCAAGAGCTGATAGAAAAAGTAAAGTCTGAAATGAAAGAGAAGGGTGACAAGATAAGCCCGCAGGATAAATCTAGACTACAGGAGATGATAAATCAGCTAGAACAGAATATAAAAAATGCTATATCACCTTCCTCAGAAAATGGGAATCCGGGGGATAATCCCCCTCCCTTCGATACCAATATAATACAAAACTATATCAATAACTTGAAAAATCTCAGTCAATCAATATTTAGCAAAATAGGAGATAATGAAAATCAAGATAATTCAAACAATCAAAACAATGATCATCAAAACAACAATGGACAAAACGATGCAGATGGTATACCACCTGAACAAAATGAAGATCAGAACATTACACCAAATGATGAGGTAAATATACCAAATAATCGAGGTATTAAAAATAATAAGAGGAACAATAAAAAAGGCTTTTAAACAAAAGCCTTTTTTATTGTTGCATAGGTCTCACTATCTCTTAGTTTTGGGATCGAAAATAAGCGCTATTATATATCCAAATATTATAGCTGCTGTTATACCCCCGGCACCAGCTTTTACTCCGCCAGTAAAAATGCCTAATGCGCCCGATTCTTTTATCTCTTTAATAACACCATTGGCCAATGCATATCCAAATCCAGGCAATGGCACGGTAGCACCGGCTCCGGCAAATTTTACTATAGGATCATATATGCCAATAGCTGTCAATATAACCCCTGCTGTTACAAAGGTTACCAATATTCTTGCAGGGGTTATATTGGTTTTATCTATAAGTATTTGCCCTATAACACATATTATACCTCCTACTACAAATGCCTTTACATATTCCAACGGGCTATTCCCCCCTTCTTTCTATCACTATAGCATGGGCAATTCCAGGTATGGATTCGCCCTGCTGGTTACTGGTAGTACTAAGAAGAGCTCCGGTAGAAGCTATAAGAATTCTATTGTATATTCCTTCGTCCATCTTCTTTAATAAATATCCTGCTAGCACAACAGCCGAACATCCACATCCACTCCCGCCTGCACCTATATCCTGCTCCTGATTATATATTTCACACCCGCAATCTATATACCTGTCTTCTATATCATAGCCTTCTTTTCTAAGCAGTTCTATGGTTAACTGTCTCCCATACCACCCCAAGTCACCTGTTACTATCAAATCATAATGCTGTGGTCCTTGATCCGTATCCTCAAAATGGGCCTTAAATGTACTGGCCGCTGCAGGTGCCATAGCAGCACCCATGTTATTAACATCCTTTATTCCATAATCCACTACCTTACCAGTAGTAACATGAGTAATACAAGGGCCTTCTCCCTCGCTTGATAATATTATGGCACCTGCCCCCGTTACTGTCCATTGCCCTGTAGGTGGCTTTTGATTTCCCATCTCCAGTGGAAAGCGAAATTGCCTTTCAGCAGTACAAAAATGGCTGGATGTGGTACATAATACCGTATCTGCATAACCCCCATCCACTATTATAGAGCCTAAAGACATGGACTCTGTCAAGGTAGAACATGCTCCAAACAGACCGAAAAATGGTACTCCCAATGTCCTTGCTGTAAAATTAGCAGTCATTATCTGATTTAATAAATCTCCTGCAAACATATAATTTATATCGGTTGCCTCTTTATTTGATTTCATAAGGGCTATTTGAGCCGCCTCAAGTACCATCCGACATTCAGTTTTTTCCCAGCTTTTTTCTCCCCATAGATTATCCGGCATAATCTTGTCAAAATACTCACCTAATGGACCTTGAGATTCTTTTTGTCCTACTACAGACGCTCTGCCTATTATGCAAGGCTTATTATCAAGCTTTACTGTTTGTCCACCCAGTCTATGCAATGCCATTTATAATCACCTCCCGAATAGATAATACAAAAGTCCCACTATAGTTGATGTCCCTATTCCATATACTAGTACAGGGCCTGCTATTGAAAACATCTTTGCCCCTACTCCAAATACATAACCTTCCCTTTTAAACTCCATGGCAGGCGATACAATTGAATTTGCAAATCCTGTTATAGGTACTATTGTACCTGCACCTGCCACTTTGGCTATATCATCATATATTCCAAGTCCAGTTAAGAGGGCACTTAAAAATATCAGGATTATAGATGTAAAAGTCCCTGCATCCTGCTTATTTAACCCATAATAATTGATTCCTATATTGGTTATTAACTGGCCTATAGTACATATAAGACCTCCTATAAGGAATGCCATTATACAATTTTTTAATATATTGCTCTTAGGCATGGTAGACTTTACATAATTTTGATATTCCTGATTTATCTTCTGCTGCTTTATATCCATATCAATCGCTCCTAACATAAAATAATCTCTATAGTTAGTATTTTATACACATATGATTTTATTCAATTTTAAACTGCTAATATAAACCAGAAACAGTCCAGTATATTATTGATCCCAATGTTTTTCCAAAAATTATTGCAAATATTCCTATATACAGAAACTTTCTCATGCCCATCCTATCGGCCATGACAGGCATTACATCAAGCATTTCAGCAAGGGCTGATGCAACCATGCCTACAAATATTCCCATGAATAATCCTATAACAGGTGGGAATACATATTTAGTCCAATTTAGCTCTATGTCAAAAAAATAGAATAGTGCAGATATTATTGCACCCAACAATATGGTAAACTCATACCATTTCACACACTTTGAAGAATTGCTTATCTCTATAGATCTTGTAACTATACCAAGTATAGTAAAAAAGGCAACAACTCCTGTTCCCACTACCAATCCTCCTGCAAAGCCTGTTATTATGCAAAACAAATATTTCATCATGTATTTCCTTCCGATCCCTTGTCGGTTTTATAAGATGATACATCTTGGTCATATTTATAAAGCTCAAGCTCCAATGGTCCAGGCTTTTGTTTCTTTTGATGTATTGAAAACACATCAAAAAACACTGCTATACCTATTCCTAATCCTATTGAGTATGGAATACTTATAATTAGAGGGCGCTTAGTTTGCTTTCCTGTAACGAGCCTATATATGGTTTGATGTACAATATCCATATTTACATCGGCATGGAAATACATTATTGCAAGCCCAGCTCCTACAAATAATAATATTGTAGTCAAAGCTACTTTTAGCCATGTAACTATTGGTTTGGTATTATTGTTAGAGGCCTTTTCTACTTCAATCAAAACATCACTTTGCCCTATTATATTTATAGTAGCCTGAGGCACCTGTCTCTTCACTATATCTATTATTTCAATAGATGAAAGGACATAGTCTTGCATAGCTACCTCTGGCAGTATTAATATATTTTCTACCATATCCTTAATCTCCAAGGGACAGCTTATATTAGCAATATCGTTAAGGATTACCGATTCTCCTATTGTTTTTTTTATATTTAACTTAAATTGAATATATATTTCTTGTTCGTTCATACATATCATCCACTTCTACAAATTTTGCACCAGAATAGGTTTTGTTTTGTTTTTCCTCCTTATTGTGAAAAAACCATATGGAACTAAATGCGATAACTGCTACTATACATATAATCATTATTGTTCCAATATATCTTGGCTTTCTTGCAATCACCATTATCACCCTTTTAGATTATTTTTAGAGTTATTATGTGTAAAGGGGAATTTTTTATACAAAGAACAGCAGCATTAAAAAAAGACATCTGATATAGATGTCTTTATAGCATTTCTCTCATCTTTAGAAGAACCTTTTTTTCAATTCTAGATACCTGTACTTGGGATATGCCTAGAACTTTTGCTATGTCACTCTGTGTCTTATCTTGAAAATATCGCATTATTATAATAGTTCGTTCCCTTTTTTCCAATCTTGATAGCATTTCCTTCAATGTTACCCGGTCAAGTATATTGGATACCTGATCCTCATCCTGACTGATCCTATCTATTAAAAGTATGGGATTATCATCATCTTCGTATATGGAATCATATATAGAGGCGGGAGGCCTGTTTGCATCAAGGGCATATACAACATCTTCAGGAGAACTTCCTATCGTTGCTGCAATCTCTTGTATAGTTGGTTCCCTGCAAAACTGTTTTTTTAATTGCTCTTTTGCACTCATGGATTTATTAGCAAGCTCTTTTACTGAACGACTTACCTTTATCATGCCATCATCTCTTAGAAACCTCTTTATCTCGCCCATTATCATGGGAACGGCATATGTAGAAAACTTTACATTATATTTTGCATCATAGTTTTGTATAGCCTTTATAAGTCCTATTACACCTATCTGAAATAGATCATCATATTCATATCCCCTGTTTAAAAATTTTTTGACTATACTCTTTACCAAAGCTATATTCTTTTTTACAAGTATCTCCTTTGCTTCTTCATCCCCTTTTTGTGCCTCTTCTATAAACTTCATAGTCTCTTCATGTGTAAGCAATCTGTTATCATCATCATTTATAAAAGCAGTGCCCATTATACTCGCCCCGTTTCCTCAGCATCGTTGGCAAAATATTTTACCATCTTAATATGGGTACCTTCATTGGGGGAAGAAGTCACCTCCAACTCGTCCATGAAAGTTTCCATAACGGTAAAGCCCATGCCAGATCTTTCTAGTTCCGGTTTAGAGGTATAAAGGGGCTGTTTAGCCTTTTCTATATCTTCTATTCCCTTTCCCTTATCTATTACGTCTATTATGATACCATTGTCAAAAAGTTTTGATTCTATGCTGACATAACCAATAGTATTTTCATATCCATGGATTATGGCATTTGTTACTGCCTCAGATACTGCGGTCTTTATATCCGCAATTTCTTCCAGTGTAGGATCAAGTTGAGCAGCAAAAGCGGCAACAGCTACACGAGCAAAACCTTCATTTTGTGATTTGCTTAAAAATTCCAAACGCATTTGATTTTTTATCTCCATTATTCATCCTACCCCCTTTAATGATTGTAAAGCCTCATCAACCGAGCCATATGCCCTTGTAATCTTAAATAGACCTGAAATTTCAAATATTTTAGTTATGTTTGCATTTAAACCACAAACTAAGATATTTCCTCCCCTTTTAGCCAAAACCTTATATCGCCCTATAAAAACTCCTATGCCTGAACTATCCATAAATCTTAGTCCGCTCAAATCCATAATCATATGTTTTATAGAAGGAGTCTCTATCAAATTATCCAAAGTGGTTCTAACATTCTGGGCGCTATGATGGTCTAATTCGCCACTCATTTTTAAAATGATAGTATCTCCCTTTTGTTTACTTGATATCTGCAACGAAGTACCCTCCTTTTATCTTTTGTTTATAGGATGTCCTCCATTAGTATATTCTTCATACAAATGGATATTCCTTCAACGAATCTTGGCTTATAATGACATGTTTTGTAGAAAAAAGTAAAGCACTCCTTCGTTATAATCTGAAAGAGTGCTTAGCTTTACCGTTCATACCTCAACTTCCTGGATTTCCACCCGTATGGACTGTCGTTTGTTCATATCCTCTAGTATCTTTTTTTCATCAGTCCAATCCCTATACCTTATTCTTTCATCTTGAGTCAGTATAACCTCATCTAGGATTTGCCTGCCTGTTAACGGTTTATTGCTAGTATAGGTTTGCATTATAGGATTATTCTCAATTACTGTTAAAATTGCATAGACGTACTTCATAGGCCCCTCCCTATCATTGGTGTTATCAACAATAATTAGTTTACACTATTAGCTAATAAAATTCAACTATCATATACAACTTCAGGGTATCTATAAAATAACTTCATAGATACCCTGAAACTCCAACATTAATACATTAAATAATCATTATAGCCATATGCATCCCATGGATAAAAACGCCTTCTACGCCTAAATAATTCAGATATAAGTATGATAGCTATAAGATCACGCAGTATTGCCCGTCTTCTTATCACCTGTTGTTCCTCTACATCATTCTCGGATACAGTAACTTCTTCTGTCTTACTTGCATATTCTTCAAGCTCCGGCATATTTTTAACACATATATCATAGCATTCATCTACCATATTTTCTAACAATTGCTGTGAAGGATATGTCATATATAGATTATCCATTTTATCACATACTTGAGCAGCATAGGGATATATCTTATAGTATATGTCAGGATACATGTAATAGCACATCATATCCCCATATCTATAGGACTGCATGTTATCCATCATATAATTTGAATAAATGCCACCGAATGATTGTTGATATTCATATGGATATATACATTGCTGCATATTATATATGGAATTTATATCTTCCTGGCCACCAAGCATATTAAAGTAATCATTTTGCACACAAATCGCCTCCTTAAAATGTGTAACTGATAAAGTATAATCCATAAATATACTATGAAGAATATACATAAGTAGTTACACATTTTTAAAAAAGGCTATGCAATATTCATAATTTCATCTAATTCGTGTTCATCTAGCGTTTCCTTTTTCAAAAGTGCATTGGCTATATTATATAACGCATCCTTGTTTTGAATAAGTTTTCCCATTACCTCTTTGTAAATAATATCCATGTACGCCTTACATTCAGCTATCATATTCATATCTTGAGCTCCCATACCATTTTTATATAATATATCATAATTTAAAAGACCACATCTTTCATTCATTCCGAATCTTCTCACCATATTTATAACTACCTGTGTAGCCTTTTCTAGGTCATTTGAGGCACCGGTTGTTATCCTATCTTTGCCAAAGATCACTTCTTCAGCAGCACGGCCTGCCAAACATATCCTTATATTATTTTCCATATCTGTTTTGTTAAAATACATACTATCTGGAGGTATGTTCATACTAAATCCTGCTGCTCCCTTTGTACTTGGTATTATAGTAACCTTAGATACCCTATTTTTGGGAACCATAAGTTTTGTTATAAGTGCATGACCAGCCTCATGGAAGGCCGTAATCTTTTTATCCATAGACGATATTGCACTTCTATCTTTTTTCTCAGCCCCCGCCACAACAGTATAAAAGGCCCTTTGGATATCCTCCTGTTCTATACAACCACTATCGCGCTTGGCTGCCATTATAGCTGCCTCATTCATCATACTTTCCAGTTTTGCACCACTGAAATATACAGTCTGATGAGCCAATTCATGTAGATCCACATCTTTGCCCATGGGCTTGTCCTGACTATGCAGCTTTAATATTTGAAGGCGTCCCTTTACATCTGGAAGGCCTATCTCTATATGCCTATCAAATCGTCCTGGTCTTAGGAGTGCCTCATCTAAAATATCCAATCTGTTAGTTGCTGCAATAACTACAATACCCTGGCTGTCATTGAATCCTGACATCTCTGCTAAAAGGGCATTTAATGTCTGGTCCCGTTCATCATTGCCGCTACCATCCATGCCACCATCCCTTTTCTTTCCTAAAGCATCAATTTCATCTATAAATATTACACATTTACCCTTTTCTCTAGCTTTTTTAAATAACTCCCTTACGCGGCTGGCTCCTACACCTACATACACTTGTACAAAGTCAGAACCTGAAACTGAATAAAAAGGTACCCCCGCCTCACCTGCTACTGCTTTGGCCATCAATGTCTTACCCGTACCAGGAGGACCATAAAATATGACACCTCGTGGAAGTCGAGCTCCATATTTTGAATATTTTTCAGGATTTTTTATAAAGTCTACTAGATCTCTCATGCTTTCCTTGGCCTCTTCATTCCCTGCCACATCATCAAATCTAATATGCATGGAATTAACAGGGGTTATTTGCATTGAAGATATTCTATTGTTTTTCTGTAACTGTTTAGAACCGTTTTTTGATATAATGGATAATAACATAAATACTATAATACTTCCGCCTATTAAAATAGCAAAATTTCTTATCTGAAACTGACCTCTTGTTTCCTTTACCTCTATATCATGCTTTAGAAGATATTCTTTGAATGCCTCGGTCCTTGGGTTATCGGTTATAAATTTCTTTCCGTTATTATCCTCCAATGTTATAAATGACTCATCATCATTTAGATATACTTTGGAGATTTTCCCTCTGCCAGATGCATCTAAAAAATCATTATATGACATTTTTGATGGAGTTGGTACAAAAAAACCATATAATATATAACTAATGCATACTACCAATATGGTAGCTGTCATTACAATCACACCTTTACGCTTCATAGAGCCCCTCCTTTCATATCATATATACATAATGTTTTAGTTTACATAATATGCACAATGAATATTATATAATATTTTTATTCTTAAGTCTATGGAACTATGTACCATGCCCAGACATCTATATTTACTGTACAAAAAAGATATAAGAAACCAATCTTTGCAATTATTATTGATTAAATAGCAAAATTGCTGTCAATAATAAATCAATATAGAATTAATATACTCAGGAGGGTTTTCTTATGGGGAAGCATTCAAAAAAGCGTTCTTCTATCATAACTAAAATACTGCTTATCCCAATTATCGTCATATTATTGATATGTATAATAACAGCTGCCTACGTTGCTGTAACTATGGATGATTGGGCCAGTTTCGATCCTAAAAAGGTAGAAAACATGGAGCAAACATCATTTATCTATGATTATAAAGATGACGTTATAACGGGCATCCATGGCACACAAAATAGGGTAAATGTATCCCTAAAAGATGTTCCAAAGCATGTACAAAACGCCTTTATTGCAGTCGAAGATGTGCGTTTCTATCAACATCATGGCATTGATATAAAACGTATATTTGGAGCACTTATACAGGATATAAAGGCTAGGGCCCCTGTACAAGGCGGGAGTACTATTACCCAGCAACTTGTAAAACTAAGCCATTTATCGAATAAAAAAACCTTAGATAGAAAGCTACAGGAGGTCTTCCTTGCCCATCAGCTAGAACAAAGATATTCAAAGGATCAAATATTAGAAATGTATCTTAATATTGTATATTTTGGCAATCGTGCCTATGGTATAGAATCAGCAGCTAGAATCTACTTTGGCAAATCAGTAAGTGAATTAAGTATAGCAGAAGGCGCCCTCCTTGCCGGCATACCCAAAAATCCATCAAAATATCCTCCCAACATAAACAAAGAGGCGTCCTTTGCACGAAAAGATCTTATAATCGATTTAATGGTCAAAAATGGCTTTATAGACGCAAAAGAAGGAGAAAAAGCAAAAAAAGAGAAATTAGAATTCATAGAAAAAAAACCTGTTTCCTATCCCCATGGATATTTTTTAGACATGGCATTAAGAGAAGCTGCACAAAAATTAAATGTAAAGGAAGAGGATCTTTTTCATAAGGGATACAGGATATATACTACACTTGATACTAATCTTCAATCCTTTGTAGAAGAGCTCTATAAAAACGAAGAACTTTTCCCCAAAAGCCCAGCATCTGGAGATATATGCGAAAGCGCCTTGGTCATTTTAGATGTTCCCACAGGTGAAATACGATGCATAATGGGTGGAAGGGAATATCCTGAAGATGCCAGAAAAGTATTTAACAGAACTATACAATCCAGACGTCAGCCTGGTTCAACGATAAAACCATTAATTTCCTATGTGCCTGCTATTGAAAATTTCGGTTATACCCCTGTAACTTTTATAAATGACGAACCGGTAAACTACAATGGTTATACCCCTTCAAATTTTGACGGGAAGTTTAGAGGTCCTATAACATTACGGTATGCAGTTGCAAAATCTATTAATATACCCGCTGTAAAAGTGCTTAAGGATATAGGTACTCAAAATGGCATATCTATCGCTGAACGCTTTGGTATTCCCTTTGAAAAAGAAGATCTTAATAATCTATCTATAGCCCTTGGAGGTTTGTCAAAAGGAGTAACTCCAATGGAATTGGCAAGAGCATATATGGTATTAGCCGATAGTGGCACATATAAGGACGTAACTACCATAAGACGTATAGAAGATTCAAATGGAGTCCCTTTATATGAATACCATCCAATGAAGCAACAGGTAATTTCACAGGAGACAGCATTTATAATGAATGATATTCTCCATTCTACTACAGAATGGGGAACGGCTTCAAGGTTGAATTCAGTTAAAATACCCATAGCTGCCAAAACCGGCACTTCCCAGCTTCCAAAAACAGAAAGATTTGCCAATATAAAAGGAACAAAAGATGCATGGATAGCCGCTTATACTCCCCAATATGTTATCACCGTATGGATGGGTTTTGATCAAACAAACAATATCCACTATCTTCCTTCAAATGCTGTAGGAGGAAAATATCCTACAATAATAGCAAAGGAGATATTCGACCATATTTCTAAAGACACGAAAGCCATATGGTTTAAAAAACCTCCTAAAGTAGTAGAAGTAAATTTGGATAAAAAATCTTTAGAAGAATATAAGACGGTAGCCCTTGCTACTTCTCTTACACCAAAAGAATTTATAGTAACAGAATATTTCACCCAAAAAACAGCACCAAAAGAGGATTCTAGCTATTGGACTGCTCCAGAAGCACCACAGAATTTTAATGTTACAATAAATAAAAAAGGTTTTCCATTGATTAGCTTTACTCAAACCCAATCCTTCGCATCATATAATATATATCGTATTGAGCATCAGGGTGATACATCTTCTCCCCTATTAATCCATACCATAAAAGGACAGGAACAGCAAAATATTACATGGGTAGATCAAAGTACATTGCCAAGTAAAAAGTATGGGTATTACATAGTACCGGTACACCCTGAAATAATGAGCAGTAATAAAGCTCTAGAGGGGACATCTACCAATACAATATGGATTGATGTCCCTGTTCCTAAACTACATCTATCTCCATAAAGGCAAACTGAAAACTTAGCTAAGTTCTTTCAGTTTGTCCTCCACCTGCTCTCTGGTTATAGTGCTAAGAGTAGTTATATTACATTCTAGTGCCTTATTAAGCTTTTCTTTGGCTTGCTCAATATCACCCTGATCGGCATATATACAGCCTAGATAGTATAAAGTATCGGCCTGTTCCTCTTTTAAACCTTCCGCTTCTTTAAAATATTTTTTGGCCTTTTCAATATCGCCCATGAAATAATAGGTCTGAGCAAGATTATCAAGTATTACCGGGTCCTCATCATCATAATCAAGGGCTTGTATATTATATTCCAACGCCTTATCTAAGTCACCTTTTTCTATAAGCAAATAACCAAGGGTACCATATACCCTAGAGTTGTTATATTTCCTTTGGACTTCTTCCAACATTTCTATCGCAATATCAATTTCACCCAGTTTCCAATATGCCAAAGATAAATTAGTCTTAGCCATCATCTTAGTATTTTCCTTGGGAGTATTTATAAGTATACCGCTAAATATATCCTTTGCCTTTGCAAATTCTCCTTTTTTAAGCAATAGCACACCATAAGCCAATCTATAATTAGCTTTATCCATCCCTTTTTCCATACCAGATTTATAATACTTTTCAGCCTTGTCAAGCTTTTTTCTAGAA
The DNA here is from genome assembly GCF_004138105.1 of Xylanivirga thermophila. Taxonomy (NCBI): domain Bacteria; kingdom Bacillati; phylum Bacillota; class Clostridia; order Caldicoprobacterales; family Xylanivirgaceae; genus Xylanivirga; species Xylanivirga thermophila. Next base: position 148,400 of record NZ_RXHQ01000004.1, read on the forward strand.
TGATTATAGTAACCTAAAAAGCCATACCAATTGCCAACAAAAGACATTATATATTCATCCTTTCCCTGCCCTCGTTTTAAAAAAGATTATGTAAATCATTATAGCACATATTCCCTATAAAAGGTATGCCCACGTAATCCATAGAAATAAGGTTTGTGAACATTGATTATTTGATTTAAATAATATATAATTGGTTATTGTGTAAAGAACTCTTATGTTTGGAGGATTGGAAATGAAACTAGGTATTATGGGTTTACCTAATGTAGGTAAAAGCACCCTTTTTAATGCTATAACCAAGGCGGGAGCACAAGCTGAAAATTACCCTTTTTGCACCATTGAACCTAATGTAGGCGTAGTCCCTGTACCTGATAAGAGATTGGACAAGTTAGCAGAGATGTATAACCCAGAAAAAATTACACCTACATCCATTGAATTTGTAGATATAGCAGGTTTGGTGAAAGGTGCCAGTAAAGGTGAAGGATTGGGCAATAAATTTTTATCCCATATCCGCGAGGTGGACGCAATAGTCCACGTAGTACGTTGCTTTGAGGATGAAAATGTAACCCATGTAGACGGATCTATAGATCCTATTCGAGATATAGAAACTATAAATTTGGAGCTAGTCTTTGCAGATTTGGAAAGTCTTGACAAACAAATATCTAGGGTACAACGATCTGCAAAAAGTGGCGATAAAAAGTATATCGAAGAATTGCAGGTAATGGAGTATATTAAAGAAAATCTAGAAAAAGGAATCCCAGTTCGAAATCTAACATTTTCAGAAGAGCAGCAGGATTTCGTAAGACAACTTTTTATGCTAACATCAAAGCCTATAATATATGCTGCAAATATATCGGAAGATGATATAGAAACTGATGTATACTCCCTCCCATTGGTTAAAAAAGTTATGGAATATGCACAAAAAGAACACGCTAAAGTACTGGTCATATGTGCAAAGATAGAAGAAGAAATCGCACAGCTCGATGATGATGAAAAACAGATGTTTTTAGAAGAGATGGGGATTGAAAGTTCTGGGCTTGACAGACTAATATCTGCATGTTATAGCCTCCTTGGGCTCATAAGTTTCTTAACTGCTGGACCTACAGAAGTAAGGGCTTGGACCATAAAAGAGGGCACCAAAGCTCCCCAGGCTGCCGGCAAAATACACAGCGATTTTGAACGTGGTTTTATTAGGGCAGAAGTAGTGCCATATGATACACTCATATCATTAGGTTCATATAATGCAGCAAAGGAAAAAGGACTGGTACGCTCAGAAGGTAAGGAATATGTAATGCAAGATGGCGATGTAGTAGTTTTTCGATTTAATGTTTAAAAAAGACTTCTTCCAGTGATAACTCAATCAGCACTGGAAGAAGTCTTTTATTCATTTATAGATTTCATATCTATTATAAAATTTTGGTACACTTCAAATTCATACCATTCTTTCGGCTTCACATTTTTTAGTGTCTTATTAGCATCAAAGAGTAACATTTGTTCAATTTCATCATCCGAATCTTCCTTAACCATAATTTCATAGTAAAAAAGTTTATTGTCTTTATACACCGGCTTATTTGATATGCTTTGAATCCGGGCTTTCTTGAGGCGGGAGCGACCCGTAAATAATTCCTTTAAAAATTTATAGTATGTTGCCACTGGAGTACCATAAATACCCCAGAAAAAAATAGATAAACAAATTCCCACTAAAAGTATAATAAGTCCTAATGCATTTTTTGCATATTTAGCAACAAATATTGAACACACTAAAAAAACAGCTAACATAATAAATATCTTTATTGATGTATCCCTTATCTGTGTTTTCGTCTGCATCAAATCCTGTTCTGTATACATATAGCATCCTCCTTTAAATAATCATTGTTATGGAAAAAATATTTACCATTCTTCTAATTTATTTGGCATAGCAAGTGCTATTAAAAAATAAGCCAAAATACCTGCACCATAGATACAGGAAAAAATTATCCAAATAATTCTTATCCAGGTGCTGTCAATGCCAAAAAACTCTGCAAAACCTCCGCAAACACCACAGATTTTTCTATCTTTTCTTGATTTATATAATTTTTTCTCATACATATACATTATCCACCCATCCATTAAGAATTTCCATCTAGTATTTATTATACAATATTAATATATCGTTTGTATAGGAAAATTTCCTACATATCGGGTAGGAGGTAGATAATTATTTTATCTACCGACCTCCCACAGCACCGTACATACGGTTCCGTATACGGCGCTTCTCTAGTTTTCACATCTTTTCAGGTAGTAGTCAGCCATGGACATATAACCAAGGCTGACTATTACTTTATTTGTAAGTACACTATTCAGCATTATTGCTGACCGCCAAATTCCTTTGCGGCAGTTTGCCAGTTCATGTACTTTCCATTCAGGCATGCCAAATTGCTTAATCATTTGGTATCTCGTCTTGATTTTCTTCCATTGTTTCCAATAAATAGCCCTCATTCTACGGCGTAACCATTCATCTGTACTCCTTAGCAGTTGTTTCATGTCTGCCATTACAAAACAATTCACCCATCCTCTTATGAATTGCGTCAATTTCAATGCTCTGTATTCGTTGCCCCATCCGTTACTTCTCGATGTGAGCTCTTTTAACTTTGCTTTCATTTTCGCTATTGATTTAGGATGTACTCTCATTGTAGTGGACTTAATGGTCCGCCTTGAGGCATTCCAACGTCTGTCTTTTCAAATATCCCATTACTGATTACTCCTGCATTAAGATATTTGTGAATAAGCGATATTACTCTGCCATCCTTGATGGTATGTGATAACACTTCAATAAGTTTGCTTTGACACACTGTACCAAAGAATTTCTCTAAATCCATATCTACCACATATACATAACCATCATTAACATTCTGCTGGCATTGCCTCAGTGCATCATGCGCACCTCTAGCTGGACGAAAGCCAAAACTATAATCATAAAACTGTTCCTCAAATATCGGTGATAACACCTGTGTGATTGCCTGTTGAATTACTCTGTCAACCACTGTTGGTATTCCAAGTTTTCTAACCTTGCCTTTTTCCTCTTTGGGTATCTCTACCCTTCTTACCGGATTTGGATGGTATTTCCCATCCTTTATCTGTTGAATCAGTTGCTTTTGGTTATCTTTAAGAAATGTAAAAAGTTCATCTACATTCATCCTATCAACACCGCCTGCCCCTTTGTTGGATTTCACTTTTTTGTACGCATTATTAAGGTTGTTCCTGTCCATCTATCTGCCACATATACATTAGTTAATTCCGAGTAGTTATTGGACTTCAGTTTGTTATGCAACCTTATCCTTAACTAATGCCTGATGTGATTTCTGTTCGTCAGACCAGAGATTTGCCATCCGGCTTCCTTCAGATTCGCAATCACTCGCGACACCCTTGCCATTGGCTATGTCTTTCCCACTACTAGGGCAGACTTGGGACTTCAACCCATTAGATTGTGTCCATGCTGGGCGCACATAAAAAAACCCCCAAATCAATTATGATTTAGAGGTTTCTTTAAAAGTTTGGTTGCGGGGGAAGGATTTGAACCTCCGACCTTCGGGTTATGAGCCCGACGAGCTACCAGACTGCTCCACCCCGCGGCAATATTCTTCATGGTGGGGCATACAGGACTCGAACCTGTGACTTTCACCACGTCAAGATGACACTCTACCAACTGAGTTAATGCCCCATCGCTTACACAACATTCTTATCATAACCCATATTTCAATCTTTGTCAAGATATCTTTTAACTCAGTGTGTGTCAAGTTTTCGTTGGCACCTTTTTCTTCCAGAAAGTCAATCGCTATAATAATCAAGAAAAACATCTTAAATTTTACCATTTACCAAAGTTGTCAAGCCTAAAATGTACTTCGCTACGCTC